>DASTGO010000001.1:0-2730 GCA_035719045.1 Kineosporiaceae bacterium
GTCAGCCACAGCCCCGCGGACGAGGTTAAATTTGGCATCGACATTTAGACACGCTGTTGAGTTCTCAAGGAACAGACGCACACCGCCTCAGGAACATCATTCCCTCAACCGGGGCAACCCTTCCAACTTACACCATCCGGATTTTCCGCTCGAATCCGCTCACTGCGCATTCTCAGGATGATCCTTCGGTGCTCCCATACCGCCTCGACCCTACCCGGTAGACCGGGGGGCCTCTGCAGTCTCAGGGAGCCTCCGGCGAGACCGACCACCTCTCGGTGTCCGTTCCTCCCTGCCGGGCGACATCGAGAACATTAGGCAGGCTGCGAACGGGAGTCAAATCGCCTCCCCCATCTGGCTCTGACCTGCAGAGTTCCCACTGCGTCACCGACCGCTCACGTGCCTGCAACCTGGCCTTCCCGCCGTCTTCCGGTCGGATGCGGGGTCTGCGGGTGCCCTCACGGGGGGGGTGTGGAGGGTCCGCTCCGGCCTCCGGAGAACGGCGAAGACCGTGGCGGCGGCCCGCCGACGGGCCGTCGATCACCGCCCGATGATCCGACGTGGGCGAATTCACTTCCCACCCCGTAGACGACGGCGGCCGGGGGGTCCTCGTCGGATCCCCCGGCCGCCGTTCGGGTCGGGTGATGCGGTTGTCAGCAGCGATGCGACGTCAGCTGGGCGACGCGATGTCAGCAGCTGGAGCGAGCCGGGCTCAGCCGACGAACTCCACGGCCCCCAGCGAGCGACGACCACGGCGCAGGATCAGCCAGCGGCCGTGCAGCAGGCGGTCCGGACCGATGACCTCCTCCTCGTTCTCCACCCGGAGGTTGTTCACGTAGCCTCCGCCCTCCGCGATGGTCCGCCGCGCCGCGGACTTGCTCGGGACCAGTCCGCAGGCGACGAACAGGTCGGACACGGCATGTTCCCCCCGGGGGACGGTGCCCGAGGGCAGTTCCGCGACGGCGTCCCGGAGGGTGTCCGGATCGAGCCGGGACAGTTCCCCCCGACCGAACAGCGCCTGGCTGGCCTCCTCTACGCGACGGGTCGCCTCAGCTCCGTGGACCTGGGTGGTCACGTCCGCGGCCAGGGTCCGCTGCGCCTCCCGTGCGGCCGGTTTCTCCCGGATCGCCTCGTCCAGCGCCGCCAGTTCCTCCCGGTCCCGGAAGGTGAACACCCGCAGGTATCCGCTGACGTCCCGGTCGTCCGTGTTGAGCCAGAACTGGTAGAAGGCGTACGGGCTGGTCATCGCGCCGTCGAGCCAGACGGTCCCGGTCTCGGTCTTGCCGAACTTGGTACCGTCCGCCTTCGTGATCAGCGGGGTGGCCAGCAGATGGGCACCGGCACCCTCCACCCGGTGGATCAGATCAGCTCCCGCGGTGAGGTTGCCCCACTGGTCCGAACCGCCGCTCTGCAGGGTGCAGCCGTAGCGGCGGTACAGCTCCAGGAAGTCCATCCCCTGCAGCAGTTGGTAGCTGAACTCCGTGTAGCTGATCCCCGCCTCGCTGTTCAGCCGCGCGCTCACCGCGTCCTTGGCCAGCATCTTGTTCACCCGGAAGTGCTTGCCCACGTCCCGCAGGAAGTCGATCGCGGACAGCGGTGCGGTCCAGTCCAGGTTGTTCACCATCCGGGCGGCGAAGGGTCCCTCGAAGTCCAGCAGGGGCTCGATCTGCGCCCGGATCCGCTCCACCCAGCCGGCCACCACCTCGCGCTCGTTGAGCGTGCGCTCCGCACTCGGCCGGGGATCGCCGATCAGGCCGGTCGCCCCGCCGACCAGGGCCAGCGGGAGGTGCCCGGCCAGCTGCAGCCGGCGCAGCACGAGGATCTGGACCAGGTTGCCGATGTGCAGGCTCGGAGCCGTCGGGTCGAAGCCGCAGTAGTAGGTCACCGGTCCGGCGGCGAAGGCGCCGCGCATCGCCTCCTCGTCGGTGGAGAGGGCGACGAGCCCGCGCCAGCGCAGCTCGTCCAGGACGCTGACCCGACGATCGACCACGATGCCGGTTTCCCTTCTGTGTCGTGCCCGCCCCTGCCGATCGTCCGTGGGCGGACCTCCGGGAACACCCTAGGTGTCCGCGGGCAGGGTCTCACTCACAGCCACCCGGCCACGACGGGGTTTGCCGGGGCGATACACCGACACCGTCGGGTCGGCATCGATCCAGAACCGCCAGGGGAAAGCCAGCCCGTCACCCCCGGGACCGCTCACTCCGACCCGGGGGCCGGTGCGGATACTCCCCGCGGGCAGCCGGCGCCGGGGCAGGTAGAGAGCCAGCCGGTCGGCCGGGACCGGCACCGCGAGATCCCCGTCCGGAGGCTGCGGGTCGAGGTCCGCGCCGTCGTGCTCCCGGCCGATCCCCAGGGCCGAGGTCAACCGGGCCGGCCCCCGGGCCAGGTCGGTGTCGCGACGGGCGCCAGGACGCCGGCTGCGGGCCAGCGGCAGGCCCTCGACCACGGTCCCGGCCCGCAGCAGGACCGCCGACGACGTCCCCTCCGGGCCGCAGACGACATTGGCGCACCAGTGCATGCCGTAGGTGAAGTACACGTAGAGCCGCCCGGGCGGCCCGAACATGGTGGCGTTGCGCCGGGTCCGTCCCCGGAAGGCGTGCGAGCCGGGGTCCCGTGCGCCCGCGTAGGCCTCCACCTCGGTCAGCCGGACCGCGACCGCGCCCTCGGGCGTCTCGTGCCGCAGCACCGCCCCCAACAGACGTGGCGCGACGTCCTCGGCCGGGTGGCCGAGGA
>DASTGO010000002.1:0-9743 GCA_035719045.1 Kineosporiaceae bacterium
GGTGACCTCGTCCGCGGTGACCGCCTCGCGGGAGACGACGCCCGCGGCGGTCCCGGCGGCCCCGTCGACGGTGGCGATCACCGTGAGCCGGCGGCCGCGGGTCACGCCGTTGGTGGTCAGCGCATTGCCCGCCCAGCGCAGATTGGCCGTGGAGGTCTCCTCGGCCAGCACGACACACCCCTGGGTCCGGGAGGCCGACAGGGCGAGCTCGACGATCTCGTGCGGTGCCCGCACGCGCATGGTCCCGGTCACCGGCCTGCCTCCTGCTGCGTGTTGAGGACGTTGACCTGGCGGAACAGGGCCGAGGGGCAGCCGTGGCTGACCGCCGCCACCTGGCCGGGCTGCGCCTTGCCACAGTTGAACGCCCCGCCGAGCACGTACGTGTCCGGACCGCCGAGGGCCTCCATCGACCCCCAGAAGTCGGTGGTGGTGGCCTGGTAGGCGACGTCCTTGACCTGTCCGGCCAGCCGCCCGCCACGGATCCGGTAGAACCGCTGGCCGGTGAACTGGAAGTTGTACCGCTGCATGTCGATCGACCAGGACCGGTCGCCGATCACGTAGACCCCGTCGTCGACCGCGGCGATCAGCCCGTCGGTGGAGGGACCGTCGGCGGCTGGGTGCAGGCTGACGTTGGCCATCCGCTGAACGGGCACGTGGGCGGCGGAGTCGGCGAAGGCACAGCCGTTGGAACGGTCCCGGCCGGTGAGGTGGGCCGTCCGGCGGTCCAACTGGTAGCCGACGAGGACGCCGTCCCGGACCAGGTCCCAGGACTGGGCGGCCACCCCCTCGTCGTCGTAGCCGATGGTGGCCAGCCCGTGCTCGGCGGTCCGGTCGCCGGTGACGTGCATGATCGGCGACCCGTAGCGGAGGGTCCCGAGCTGGTCCGGGGTGGCGAAGGAGGTTCCGGCGTAGGCCGCCTCATAGCCGAGTGCCCGGTCCAGCTCGGTCGCGTGACCGATCGACTCGTGGATGGTCAGCCACAGGTTCGACGGGTCGATGACGAGGTCGTACCGGCCGGGCTCGATGCCGGGGGCGGCCATCTTCTCGGCCAGCAGCTGCGGCAGCTGCGCCAGTTCGGTGTCGAAGTCCCACCCGGTGCCGAGCAGGTACTCCCAGCCGCGGCCGGCCGGCGGGGCCAGGGTCCGCAGGGAGTCGAAGGCTCCGGTGCCGGTGTCGACGCAGAACGCCTCCAGCACCGGGTGGACGCGGATCCGCTGCTGCGTGGTCACGGTGCCCGCGGTGTCGGCGTAGAACTTGTTCTCCTGCACCGCCAGCAGCGAGGCGTCGACATGGGACACCCCGGGCGCGCCGAGCAGCCGCAGGCTGAAGTCGGTGAGCAGGGCCGTCTTGTCGGCGTCCGGCACGTCGAACGGGTTCACCTCGTAGGCGGACACCCAGACGGCGTCGGCGTACACCGGCTCCCCGGCCAGTTCGACGCGGTCGCTGCCCCCGGCCGCGGAGCTGATCCCGGCGGACAGCCGGGCGACCTGCACCGCCTGCTCGGCCACCGTGGCCGCCGCCTGCGGGGTCAGGTCGACGCCCGCGGCGAAGCCCCAGGCCCCGTCGACCACCACCCGCACGGCCAGGCCGAGTTGCGTGTCGTCGGCCGATCCGGCGGGCCGGGCATCGCGCCAGCGCCAGGCGGCCGAGCGGATCCGCTCCAGCCGGAAGTCCGCATGTGAGGCCCCCAGCCGACGGGCCCGGTCCAGGGCGGCGTCGGCGAGGGTGTGCAGCGGCCGGGCCAGGAACGCCGCGTCCATCCCGGGCCGGCGCGGGATGTCGGGGGCAGGCGGGGCGGCGGTCGGTCGATCGGTCACCGTGCGACCGTAGCGGGACAGCGTCGGCGGCGCGCAACCCTGGCCGGGCCGTGTCGGTTCGGGGGAGGCTGGGCATCGGCCGTCCGGAGATCGGACCGCCCGGGCCGCCTTGGGCCGGGGACCGGGGGCGGCGGCGGGACCGGGATCGCTCCGGCCCCGCAGCTCAGCGGCTCACGCCCGTCTCCCCGGCCTGCGCGCCGGGCCCCGGGACGAGCCCGAGACGCTGGGCGATGCCTCGGGCGACCGCTTCCGGGGAGTCTGCGACCTCGACCCGGAGCACGGGTTCGTCCGGCCCGGGTTCCTCCAGGTCGGCGAACTGGCTGGGCAGCAGGGCCGGTGGCATGAAGTGTCCCCGGCGGGCCGCCAGCCGGGCGGCGATCGTCCTCGGCTGCGCGGCGAGGTAGACGAACCGCACGCCCCGGCCGCGGTGGGCGATCACGTCCCGGTAGGCGCGCTTGAGGGCCGAACAGGTGACGATGCCGTTGCCGCCGGCATCGAGGCGGGCGTCCACCCAGTCGGCGATCAGGCGCAGCCAGGGCATCCGGTCGGCGTCGGTGAGCGGGTGGCCGGCCGCCATCTTCGCGACGTTCTCCGGCGGGTGGAGGGCATCCCCCTCGGCGAACGGCCAGTCCAGCCGGGCGGCCAGCAGGCCGGCGACGGTCGATTTCCCGCTGCCCGCCACTCCCATGACCACCAGGACCAGGGGGTCCTGCCGCGGCTCCACGGCCGGACCCGCCCCGGCATCCGCCGCCGGACCCACCCGGGCATCGTGCCACCGCCACGGACCCGGACCTGCCGACGCGGCCGCGCCGGGGGTCACCTGCGGCGGGCCTGCGTCACGCCGAGGTTCGCCAGCGCGTCGGCCCGCTCGTTGCCCGGATCGCCTGCGTGGCCCTTGACCCAGTGCCAGTGCACCTGGTGGCGGGAGACCGCCGTGTCGAGGCGCTGCCAGAGATCGGCGTTCTTCACCGGCTGCCGGTCGGAGGTCCGCCAGCCGTTGCGTTTCCACCCCGGCAGCCAGGAGGTGATCCCGTTGCGGACGTAGGTGCTGTCGGTGTGCAGATGCACCACCGAGCTGCGGGTGAGGGCCTCCAGCGCCTGGATCGCGGCGGTGAGCTCCATCCGGTTGTTCGTCGTCGGGCCGGGGTCGCCGCCGTGGAGTTCCTTCACGTGCGCTCCGTACCGCAGTACCGCGCCCCAGCCGCCCGGGCCGGGGTTGCCGCTGCAGGCACCGTCGGTGTGGATCTCCACCTCGCCCGCCGCAGCCCGGCCGGGGACGGAGGAACGGCTGCTCGGCACGGCGGGAACCCTACCTGGCGTGGTGACGCGGGACGGGCGGGGGCTTTGGCAGACTGGCGGGATGACCGAGATACCCAGGGTGAAGCTCGCCCACGGTGCCCAGATGCCGGTCCTGGGCCTGGGCACCTGGCCGATGGGGGACGACGAGGCCGCCCGGGTGGTCCCGCAGGCGGTCGAGCTCGGCTACCGGCTGGTCGACACCGCGGAGAACTACCGCAACGAGAGCGGGGTCGGGGCCGGTCTGCGGGCCGGCGGCGTCCCCCGCGAGGAGTTGTTCGTCACGACCAAGTTCAACGTCCGCTGGCATGGACGCGACCTGGTCCGGCAGGCCCTGGACGGCAGCACGCAGCGGCTGGGCCTGGACTACGTCGACCTGCTGCTCATCCACTGGCCGAATCCCGGGCCGGACCGCTATGTCGGCGCCTGGCGCGGGATGGTCGACCTGCTGGAGGAGGGCCGGGTCCGGGCGATCGGGGTGTCGAACTTCAAGCCCGCCCACCTGGAGCGGCTGCGGCAGGAGACCGGTGTCCTGCCGGACGTGAACCAGATCCAGCTCAGCCCGGCGTCGACCCGTGCCGAGAGCCGGGCCTACCACGACCGGCACGGCATCGTGACGCAGTCATGGAGCCCGCTCGGCGGGGAACGGGACCGTGGCCTGCTCCGGGACCCGGTCGTGACCGGGATCGCCGAGCGGATCGGGCGAACCCCCGGCCAGGTCGTGCTGCGCTGGCACCTGCAGCTC
The DNA here is from genome assembly GCA_035719045.1 of Kineosporiaceae bacterium. Lineage (GTDB taxonomy): Bacteria > Actinomycetota > Actinomycetes > Actinomycetales > Kineosporiaceae > DASTGO01. The sequence continues at coordinate 3,859 of DASTGO010000002.1, forward strand.
GGTCTGACGGTGATCCCCAAGTCGTCGTCGCCGGTGCGGCTCGCCGAGAACGCCGACGTGTTCGGGTGGGAGTTGTCCGAGGCGGACCTGGCCGCGCTGGCCGGGCTCGACCGCGGGGAGTCCGTGGTCGTGGACTCCGACACCTTCGGACACTGAACCATCCGGCGGACACCGAACCATCCGGGACCGAGTCACCCGGGACCGAGCAGTTCCCCACCCGAGAAGTCCGGACACCGAGAGGTGACGAGATGGACGCCCGTCGCGTGCACCACGACGTCGCACGGTCGACGCACACCCCGGAGCTGAACCAGCTGCGGGAGATCAACGAGCAGTTGGGGGTCGCCGCCGAGGCGGGCCAGCCGGTGACCGCCGGGGATCTGGGACTCGCCGGGGCCGACGTGGACCGGGTGATCGGCGGCGGCAGCGGCGGCTCCGCGCGCACCCTCCCGGCGGACGCGCCCCTGGAACACCTGGTGGGCGAGGGGCCGCCGGACTTCCCGTACATCGTGGGGCACTTCACCGGCGGGGCAGGGACGACCCTGGTGGTGGACGTGCACACCGCCGAGCTCAGGACGCTCAGCCAGCGGTTCCACCTGCGTCACGTCTGGGGCGCCTGACCGGCCTGAATGCTGGGCCGCGGGTGCCCGCACCACACGCTGCGGGCGTTCTGCGTGAGGTGATCAGCCCCGTGGTCCCGGGATGCCGTGGACCGAGTTCGGGGCGACGGGGGCGGTCGGTGTCACGGCCCCGGCGGGCAGCGGTCGCCCGAGCAGGAACCCCTGCACGGCGTCGCAGCCGAGGGAGTCCAGCATGTGCAGCTGCTGTTGGGTCTCCACGCCCTCGGCCACCACCCGGATGCCGAGCCGGTGGGCCAGGTCGATGACGCCACCCAGCCAGGCCTGATCAATCCCCGCGTTCGGTCCGGGACGCAGGAAGTCCCGGTCCAGCTTGACGGTGTCGACCCGGATCCGGTGCAGCCGGGACAGCGACGACCCCTGGGTGCCGAAGTCGTCCAGCGCCACCGCGATCCCCACCGAGCGCAGTTCGGCGACCGTGGCCGCGAGGTCGGGGGAGTCGCTGAGGTGTCCCTCCGGCAGCTCCACGACGAGGGCGCCGGACGGCAGACCGCTGCGGCGCAGGGCGTCGGTGTACAGGGCGACGGCCCGGCCCGCGTCGAGCAGGGACTCGTCGGCGTTCACGGCGCAGGTGAGCTGGGCGCAGCCCGGCAGCCGCCGCCATCGGGCCAGCTGGGTGAGCGCCTTGCGCAGCACCACCTCGTCGAGTTCCGCGATCAGCCCGAGCCGCCGGGCCACCGGCAGGAACACCTCCGGGCTGATCGGGGTGCCGTGCAGGGACCAGCGGGCCAGCGCCTCGAAGCCGAGCAGACCGTGGTCGTGGGTCCGCAGGATCGGCTGGTAGGCCACGTCGACAGTGCCGTCGGAGATCGCCCCGGCCAGCGCGTCGCGGATGTCGAACTCGTCGGCGGTCACCCGGGCCAGGTCCGGGGTGAACACCACGAACCGGCCCTTGCCCCGGTGCTTGGCCGAGTACATCGCCAGGTCGGCGCGCTTCAGCAGTTCGCCGGCCCCCAGCCGGTGCGCTCCTCCGTCCACCACGGCCAGCCCGATACTGGCCCGCACCTGCAGGGAGTGATCGCCGAACACGAACGGCTGGGCGAAGGCCTCGGCCAGCCGTTCGGCGTTCTCCGCGGGTGCCTCGGAGTCCTCGACCAGCACCGCGAACTCGTCACCGCCCAACCGGGCGACCGTGTCGGACTCGCGCAGCGTTCCCCGCAACCGTTCCGCGACCCGGACCAGCAGGGCGTCCCCGACGGCATGCCCGAGGGAGTCGTTGACCAGCTTGAAGTCGTCGAGGTCGAGGAACAGCACCGCGAGGGGGCGCCGGTCACGGGGGGCCAGGGTGAGGGCGTGGTCCAGCCGGTCGGTGAACAGGGCGCGGTTGGCCAGCCCGGTGAGATGGTCGTGCAGGGCCTGGTGTTGCAGCAGTTGCTCCCGTTCGGCGATCTCGGCGAGCAGCCGGCGGTTGTCGAGGATGGTCAGCATCTGCCGGGCCAGCAGACTGGCGATGAGGATGCCCGCGGTGGACAGCGGTACCAGTTGCGCCCGGGTGAGCAAGGCGCTGGCCACGGCCCCCACCCCGCCCGCGCACAGCAGGTAGGGGACGCCCATGGCCCAGCCCGGCGGGGGCGGGATGCGGTCCGGTTGCCGGTGTGCCGGAGGGGCGACGTAGGCGGCGACGGCGAGCAGGAGGTAGGCCGCCACGAACCCGGCGTCCAGGACGTGCCCGGTGCCGTACTCGCGGTCGGAGACCAGGCCGGCGAAGAAGCTGTCCGCCAGCGTCATGCAGAGCAGCGCGGCACCGGTGATGACCAGCTCCGGCTGGCCGCGGACGCTGGTGCGGGTGACCACGACGATGGTGATCGTCAGCACCATCACGTCGGTCACCGGGTAGGCGAGCGAGATCGTCAGGGCCAGCACGGAGTCGGCGCCGGCCCGCACCACGGCACCCAGCGCCGTCACCCAGGACAGCGCGAACAGCGACCCGGCCACCAGCACCCCGTCGAGGATCAGGCGCACGGTTCCCCGGACGGTCCGGAAGCGGGCCGGTCGTGTCAGCAGCCCGGCGCCGGTGAACACCGGGAAGAGCAGGTAGCTGGCGTCGGCGATGGACGGGAAGAGCGTCTGCTGGTGCCGGATCAGCTCGTCCCACGACCAGATGAGATCCCCGAGCGCGGCGAACAGGACGCCGGCCGCGAGCAGGGCCCAGCTCAGCCGGATGGCGGAGTCGCTGCGGACCGCCCGCACGCCGAGTGCGACGGCGGCGACCAGGCCGGTGACGGTCAGCCCGAGGTCGCACACCCAGAGGGAGACCAGGTCGCCGCCTGGCTTGAAGACCATGACCGCGGTGAAGGCAGCCGCGACCGTGCCGGCTGCCACCGGCACCGCAAGCCTGCGCCCGCGCATGCGCCTCCCTCACCCCTCTCCGTGAGGTCGGTCAGCATTGCACCCGGCTGAAGCGGATGCGACGGCGGCATCCCGTGCGGCTGGGCCGTCCGGGTGAGCCCGCGCCGCTGCGTTGCGACGGGCGTCCTACGCAGGCCGGGGCGGGCGCGGGACCGGTTTCCCCGTGGCCCAGCGGGTTTGATCGCGGTTGACCAGGGAAGTAGTCCGGCGTCGAGTCGGCCGGGGAGCGTGGCTGCCGGGATCTGGCAGCCGATCGCCCGCCCCGAAGCCCCCGACGGTCCACGGGGCGCGGCCGCCGCGGGCACGCCCCGGAGGGAGGGAGGTCACCGTGTCGACTGACGCACTGGTGCTGCTGCGCGAGGACCACAAACGGATCCGGGGCCTGTTCAAGGACTTCACGGCGGCGGCGAACCGGCCCCCGTCCCGCAGGGAGCGCATCGTGACCCGGATCCTGGAGGAGTTGACCGCGCACACCTTCGTGGAGAACGAGGTGGTCTACCCGCGGATCCGTGCCCTGCTCCCCGACCTGGAACAGGAGATCCTGGAGTCCTTCGAGGAGCACCACGTGGCGGATGTGGTGGCCGCCGAGCTGGCCGGGCTGCACGCCGACGACGAGAGGTTCGAGGCGAAGGCGACCGTGCTCATCGAGATCGTGGGCCACCACCTGCAGGAGGAGGAGCAGGACTGGTTTCCCAAGGTCCGGGCCGCCCTGACCCGGACCCAGCTGCGCGAGATCGGGGCCGAACTGCTGGCCGCCCGAGGCCGGGCGCCCTCCGCGCCTGCGACGCCTGAGCAGGTTGGCCCGGGATCTACCGCGCCGGGCGGTCGCCGCATGCGATAGTGGGCCACCGCCGACGGGTGACCCGGCGGCACGCGTGCCGGACCGAGGAGCCCTCGTGAGCGAGACCCCGCAGGGTCCGGGCTGGTGGCTTGCCTCCGACGGGCGGTACTACCCGCCGGAGAGCGCGCCGGGGCCCGCGTACCCACCCTCCACCCCGCAGTACCCGCAGCGGCAGGGGTTTCCCGAACCCACCACCGGCCCCCGGCAGGAGTACCCCCGGCAGCCTTACGGGCAGCCGTACCAGGAGGGCGTGCCTTCGGCTCAGGCCCGGCCGTCCTACCAGGCTCCGCAGCCGTACCAGGTCCCGCCGGGGTATCCGCAGGGTCCGACCTACCCGTCCGGCCCGGGACCGTCCGCGCCGGGCGGGGGGTACCCCTCGGCGGGTGGCCCTCCACAGCGACGTCGGCGGGGCCGGGGCTGTCTGGTCACGGCGGTCGTGGTGGTGGCCGTCGTCGCCGGGCTGGTCGTGGGCGGGCGGATCCTGGTCGACCGGGTGACCGGCTGGTTCGGGGCCAAGACGGACTCCCTGGTCGGGGGGTCCGGCTGCCCGTTCCTCAGTGACGGCGAGGCCGCGGCCCTGGTCGGGGGGAAGATCACCCTGGTGAAGGCGGGGTCGCTGACGTCGGTCGTGTCGCAGATGGTGGACGGCCGGGTGATCCCGGACGCCCCGTCCTGCTGGGCGATGAGTGACAGCCGGTCCAGTTCCGCCGACCCGGGTCGGCTGATGCGGATCGCCAGCCAGACCTCGCCCGACGCGGCGAAGTCGTTCCGTGACGAGGTCACGAAGGCGAAGGGTGTCACCGTCGACAAGGGCAGCGGCCTGAGCGTCAGCAGCGAGCGCTACTACAACAAGCCGGTGACCGGGTTCGGCGACGAGGCGTTCTGCACCACCGCCTCCACCTCAGGACCCGGCTCGGCGGGCGTGCTGGTGCGCAAGGGCGACCGGCTGGTCTACGTGTCGCTCACCCCGGACCTCTCCCAGGGGGCGCCGGGGATCGGGACACCGGGCCGGACCACGCTGTCCACCGACGACGGCAGCTGTGCCCTGGCGCAGAAGATCGCCGCCGTGGTGCTCACGCACTGACCGATGCCCCGGCCCGGCGAACCCCCTGTCCCTCCCGGTCCGGTGTCCCGCGAGCCCGAACCTGCCCGCGCCGCACTGCACGAACGCGGTGCCGCCGAGCCCGGGCGGGCGACGGCCGAGGTGGTGGCGCGCCTGAGGTCCGCGGGCTGCGTGTTCGCCGAGGACGAGGCCGGCGTTCTGCTCTCCTCGGTCGGGTCGCAGACCGAACTGGACGCCTGGGTGGCGCGCCGGGTCGCGGGGGAACCCCTGGAGCAGATCGTCGGCTGGGCACAGTTCTGCGGGCTGCGGATCGCCGTGCGGCCGGGGGTGTTCGTCCCACGGCTGCGGACCGAACTCCTGGTGCGCGAGGCGGCGACACTGCTGCGGCAGGCCAGGGCGGTGCGCGGCGGCTCGGGCGGTGAACGCCCGGTCGTGGTCGACCTGTGCTGTGGGAGCGGCGCCGTCGGGGTGGCGCTGGCCGTACTGGCCGGGCCGGTGGAGGTGCATGCCGCGGATCTCGATCCGGCCGCGGTGGACTGTGCCGGCAGCACCCTGGCCGGGCTGGCGGCCATGGCCGGCGACCGGTCCACGGGGCAGGCCTACCTCGGCGACCTGTTCGAGCCCCTGCCGCCACGACTGCGGGGCACCGTGGACGCCCTGGTCGTGAACGCGCCCTACGTGCCGACGGCGCAGATCGCGCTGATGCCGCCGGAGGCCCGGCTGCACGAGCCGATCACGGCCCTCGACGGCGGTCCGGACGGCCTGGACGTGGCACGGCGGGCCGTCGCGGCGGCGCCGGACTGGCTGGCGCCGGGCGGGCAGATGCTCGTGGAGACCAGCGCGCGGCAGGCCCCGGCGCTGCGGGAGCTGATGGCGGCGGCGGGGTTGCCGGCCCGCGTGGTGTCCGACAGCGACCTCGATGCCACCGCCGTCATCGGGTGGCGTCCCCGACCGTGACCGGACCGGACGGCCGCCGGGGCGGTGCCGGGGCGGTTCG
>DASTGO010000003.1:0-3021 GCA_035719045.1 Kineosporiaceae bacterium
GTCACGGTGGGGCGGGCGGCGCCGTCCGCCGACCCCCCGCCGGGCAGCCCCGCCTCGACGACCACCAGGGCCAGCGACACCACGACCGCGGTCACCACCGCGGCCAGGACCAGACGCATGCCGGTGGCGGCCACGTCACCCCCCTCGTCGGCTCCGTCTGCTGATCCAGACACTAATGTGTGGCTGAGCCGGGGAACGCCCCCGCCACACATGGTGACCGACGCACCGGGCTGCGCGGGGCCGGAAGAGGAAGGGGCCGGACGGCGTGGAGTTCGACGTCACGATCGAGATCCCGAAGGGCCAGCGCAACAAGTACGAGGTGGACCACGAGACCGGCCGGATCCGGCTGGACCGGATGCTGTTCACCTCGACGCGCTACCCCCACGACTACGGCTTCATCGAGGGCACCCTCGGCGAGGACGGCGACCCGCTGGACGCCCTGGTCATCCTGGAGGAGCCGACCTTCCCGGGCTGCCTGATCCGGTGCCGGGCGATCGGGATGTTCCACATGCGCGACGAGGCCGGCGGGGACGACAAGGTCCTGTGCATCCCGGCCGGGGACCCTCGGGTGGGACACATCAAGGACCTGCAGGACGTGTCCGACTTCGACCGTCTGGAGATCCAGCACTTCTTCGAGACCTACAAGGACCTCGAGCCCGGCAAGAGCGTCGAGGGTGCGCACTGGACCGGCCGCGAACAGGCCGAGGCGGAGATCGAGGCATCCCGGCGGCGGCTCGCCGAGCACGGCCACTGATCCGATGATCCGCTGGCCCGGCCTCGCCCGGCGTTCCCGGGAGGAACGTTCAGGAACCCGCCAGGCCGCCGCTCTGGAACGGTTCTGGGGCTGGTGGGTGCAGACCGGGGCGATCGAGGTCGCCACGGCGATCGCCGACCAGCAGCCCGACCGGATCGTCGGCGACCTGTCCGGCCGGCTGGACGACGTCCACCCGGGACTGGCCTGGGAACTCGGCCCCGGCACGACCGCGCGGCATGTGCTGGTGGTGACCTGCGAGGGAGACCCGCAGTTGCGCGCGCTGGCCCGGCGCTGGCGGCTGGGCGCTCCGGAGGCCGACGAGTTGTGGGAGTTCGCCGACACCCGCCGCCCGGTCGTCGATCCGCAGGACGTCACCCTGCGCATCGACGGCGTGGACCTGGACCTGGTCAGGGCGTCCGCCCAGGCCAGGGTGGACGGCGCGGCGGTGGACGTGACCGTCTACCACCCGGGGTTCGCTGACATGCCCGAACCGTCCCGGACCCGGGCGGCCTTCCTCATGCTCGACACCGTGCTCGGGGAGGCGGCGGTGGAGACCTGGGTCGGCGCGATCGGCTCGGCACAGCTCCCGCCCCTGGACCCGGTGCCACTGGCCGGGCTGCGGGTGGTCGTCGCCGAACTGCAGGAGCAGTTCACCGCGGCCGACGGCGAACCGGCCTGGGCGGTGCTGGAGGGGCGGACCTCGGACGGGCAGCCGGTGCAGGCGCGGGCACAGATCCCGCTGCGCTCGGCGACAGCGCCGCAGTTCGACACCTACGTCGGGGTGAGCGTCCCGTTCGCCGACCGGACGCCGGACGGTTTCCCGGGTGCGGGGTCGCTGCAGGCGCTGCGGGACCTGGAGGAGCACCTCGGCCGGCGGCTGGACGGCAGTGGGAGGCTCGTCGCGCACCAGACCGTGGCCGGGACCCGGGTCCTGCACTTCTACGTGGACTCGACCACCCCGGCCGTCGAGCAGTTGCGGGCCGCCGTGGTCGGCTGGGATCAGGGCCGGGTGCGGCTCACCGTCCAGGCCGACCCCGCCTGGGACAGCGTCCGGCATCTGGGCGGCTGACCCGCCCGCCGGGAGCGGACCGGTCAGGACCGAACCCGGTGCGGCCGGTGCAGGGGCGGTGCGGGCCGTGGGTCAGGGGCGGCCGGCCGTGGGCATCGCCTGGTTCCAGCGGATCGGCACGATGCGGATGTTCGCCCCGGTGTAGGGCGCCTCGATCATCATTCCGCCGCCGACGAACATCGCCACATGGTGGATGGTCGAGGGCGCCGACGGGTTCGTGGCGTAGAAGATCAGGTCGCCGGGGCGCATCTGGCTGTAGGGGACCTTGTCCGACCGGTCGTACTGCGAGGCGGCGTAGTGCGGCAGGTTCACCCCGGCCGCCTGCCAGGCCCGCATGGTCAGCCCTGAGCAGTCGTAGCTGTCGGGACCGTCGCCGCCCCACTGATAGGGCAGGCCGAGCTGGTGCTTGGCCCAGGCCACGGCCACGTCACCCGCGCCGGAGCCGCCCTGGCCGGGCCCGGCCGGCGGCGTCGGGTCAGCGGCCGGTGCGCCCGGTCCGGATCCGGTCCCCGAGCCCGAACCGGAACCCGAACCCGAACCCGAACCCGAACCAGAGCCGGAACCCGAGCCCGAACCCGAACCGGCGGAGGATCCCCCGCCGGGGTGCTGCTGGGCCTGCTTCTCGGCCGCCTGCCGGGCGGCGGCCTCGGCGGCCTGCCGGGCCAGGGCAGCCTGGCGCTGCTGTTCCAGCGCCACAGTGGTGTGCCGCAGCCCGGCGAGTTCGGCCAGCAGCCGGGTCTGCTCCGCTTCGGCGGCGGTCACCGCGGCGGCCGCAGCACCGGAGGCGGCGGTGGCCTGGGTCCGGGCGGCGGCGAGGCTCGCAGCGGCAGCCTGCTGCTCGCGCAGGGCGCTGTCCGCCTGCTGCTGCAGCAGCACCGCGGTCACCCGGGTGGCGTCCATCCGCTGCATGATCCGGGTGCGGTCGGAGGCCAGGCTGTTCAGCAGAGCGGCCCGGTCCAGGACATCCTGGGGGCCCCCAGGGGCGAGGACAGCGCTGAGGGCGGTGAGCCCGCCGCCATCCCGGTAGGTCTGCGCGGCCAGCCGGCCCACCTCGGTCCTGGCCTGCGTGTAACCGGCACCGGCTCCGGCCGCGTTCTGCCGGGCCAGCGCGGCGGCGGCGTCGGCGGCGTCGAGCTTGATCCGGGCCTCGTTGTACGCCTCGGCGGCCTGTTCGGCGATGGTCCGGGCCTGGTCGAGC
>DASTGO010000004.1:0-3116 GCA_035719045.1 Kineosporiaceae bacterium
GACCATCCACCCCATCAGCAACCACCGCAGGGCCCACCGGTTCTTAGATGAACCAACCAGGCCACCATCACGCCACCCCGGCCACACCCACACACACCAAGCCCAGACACACCAAGTACTCACCAAGTACTCACGCCAGGACAGAGAACCCCTGGAAAGCCCCTCGGGCACAGGTCTTCTCGGAGCGGACGATCGCGACCGCGGCGCCCACACCGCCCCGACCAACTCCCCCCGTGGCAGACCGTCACGACCAGGCAGCAGAGCCGACGGACAACCCTGCCGGCCAAAGTCACACCCACCACCAGACCGGCCACGCTTGAACCCTGTGCGACTCCGGCGCACCAGACCCCGGCCACCACCGCCATCACCATGCACACCAGCCCGCACGGCGACGACCAGGCCGGTTCACTCTGGGGCACCTGGTGGTCACGCGACAGGACGACCAGTGACGCCCGCACATGGACCCCGCATCACCTGGAGAGGTCGAGACAGTCACTACTCGCCAGTTACGGGCACCATCCGTCCGCATAGCGGCAGAACTGCACCCCAACGACAGCCTCCCTGGACGAACCGGTGGTTCCAGGTACATCGATCCACAACCCCACGACACCCAGCGGCACGTCCCTGTCGCCCTGAAAATCGGAAGGTCGGCGGTTCGACCCCGCCCCTGGCCGCCCCCTCTGAGCAGAATCGCAGCACGTCAGGCCCCGGATCCGGGGCCCTTGTGCTGTCTGGGCCCGTGACCATGGTTGATCACCCGGAGCCCTTGCTCGTCCCCCGCTATCGCACGGGAATCGCACGACATGTCGTTGGCCGGGGCTCACCGGCAACCCTGGGGTCACTGGCCACAAAGTGTGTCCGGCCCGGGCGTGTCAGGCCCGTCCTGCCCGCCCTTGCGGGTTCATAGGCCTTCCTCGGTGGTCAGACCGGTGTCGTAGCCGGCGGGCTGGCCGTGTTCGTCGCGGTCTGGATGTGGCGCCGATCATGGCAGGTGGATCGCTTGGCGAGCTGGTGGCCACGAAGGATCCTGCGGGCCTCGCCCTGGAGCGTCGGCAGTTGGGCTTCGCGCTGTCTGGGGTCACCTGCACTCGATCACTGCGGGGCATCACTGTGCTCAACCGCCGGAGATCACCCGGTCTTGGACCAGAGAGACGGTGAGCAGGTACCAACCTCACGGAACGACTCGTCGACGAAGGCATGGGCGCCTACGCATCCCATCCTCCACGATCGAGGTTCCCTCCAACGTGTCGTCGCTGTCTCAACGAGCACGACCCGGACATCACGTCGCACACGTTCCGTCGCACTGTCGCGACCTTGATGGACCAGGCGGGACTGTCGGCCCGGGCGGCCGCTGGCCAGCTCGGCCACGCCAAGGTGTCGATAACGACCGATGTCTACTTCGGCCGGCGACTGGCCTCGACCGGTGCGGCGCAGGTCCTGGAGGCGGTTGACAGCTCCCCAGCCGAGCAGTCAGGCGCAAACGAAAGGCATGGGTAAACCATGGGAGTGATCATGCTCGCCAAGACTGTTCCCGGCCTGACCAGGGGGAGAAGAGCCGGCACCGGGACTCGAACCCGGAACCGCCCGATTACAAGTCGGGTGCGCTGCCAGTTGCGCCATGCCGGCTGGTGCCGCTGACGGTGCGTCCAGGTCAGCCGTCTGCGGCGGGAACAGCCTACGGGGTCTCATCGCCGATTCGGGTGAGCCGTACGAGGGCGGACCTCCCCCGTACGTCCGAGGTTAGCCTGCATCAGCAGATCGTGACCTTCTCTAAACTAAGCGTAATCGGTCGGGAGGGGCAGGCATGGGGTCGTCCGAACGCGGCCAGGCGTGGGCCGCCGGACCGCAGCCTGGCCCTGCCCCGGGCGACGACGACGTCCTCTGGCACCCGCGCAGTGATCGGCTCGATCCCGCCGAAGGGCATCTGCCCAGTGGCCGACGACGGGCCGCCGATCCCTTTGCTACCGACCACCCCCAGCACGCCGACCTCTTCGGCACCGACCATCCCCAGCACGCCGACTCCCTCGGCACCGGCCACCCCCAGCACGCCGACCTCTTCGGCACCGACCACACCCGCACGGCCGATCCCTTTGCCCCCCACGAGGACGGCCACCCCTTGGCCAGCAAGGGATACGCCAACCCCTTCAGCTTCGACGATCTCAACGAGGACGAGTTCGACCCGTTCGCCGACTGGTCAACGCCCCCCGCCGCCGGCCACCCGAGCCTTCCCCCCGCCGGGGCCTGGGACGGGGAGCCCGGCCTCGCATACCCGCACGTCGCCCAGACGCACCCGTACGTCGGCCATCCCGATCCGTACGCCCGCGCCGCCGACCCGTACGGCGACCTCCCGTACACCGCTGCGGACCATCTCTTCCCGGCCGTCCCCCAGGCCGAGCGCGACGACACTCCCGTCCACCCCTGCGACCGTTCGGCTGCCCTGCCCACCAGGCCCTGGGCCGGGCACATCCCCGGCCACCCGGACCTCTACCTGGGAACTCCGCCCCCCAGCTGTCCCCACGACCTGTCCCGGGACCCCTCCGCCGAGCACCGGACCGCGGACCTGATCCCGGACGACCACCTCCATGCCTACGCCGAACACCACGCGGGTCCCGCCGGCGGGGAGTTCGAACGACACCCGGCCCCCGCCACCGAACGCCACCCGGCCCCCGCCACCGCGGACTTCCGGACCCGGCCTGTCGACCCATCCCCCGGCCACGCCCACCCCGCGGCGGGCGAACCCTCCGGGCCGCCGTACCACCCGCAATCGGGCGGGACATTCCCGTCCGAGCCCCACGGCACCGCCCGGCAGCCGGCCCCGGCGCCCCCGCGACGGCCGGTGCCGCCGCTGCCGATCCACCCACGCTGGCTCAACGCACAAGCCGCCATCGCTCCCGTCCCGCCGGGACCGGACCCCCGCCATATGCCGCCCGGAGCCCCAGCCCTGGCCGCACCCCCTGATCTGGCCGCACCCGCCGACCTGGGCGCACCCGGCTCCGGACGCCGCGCACAGGCAGCTCCCCCAGGCTCCGTGCCTCCGCCGCCCACCCCTCAGCCGCCGCTCCACCGGGCCTGCGGGCCGCTGCCGAGCGACCACATCCCGAGCGACCACATCCCGA
>DASTGO010000005.1:0-21881 GCA_035719045.1 Kineosporiaceae bacterium
CCGAAGCGTCCCACGTGGCGCGAGCCGTTGCGGGGGAACGCAACCACGCCCTGTTCTGCGCTGCCGCCAACCTCGGTGAGCTGGTCGCAGGGGGAGCCCTCCACGCCGACGAGGCCCGCGCCGTGCTCATGGCCGCCGCCACCGTCCACATCGGCACCGACGGGTTCACCGCCACCGAAGCCCACAAGACCATCACGTCCGGCCTGCGCAAGGGCGCGAGCCGCCCCCGCCCGATCGCCCGGGAGGCCGCGTGAGCGGCACCCGGCCCACCCGTGACAGCCCCACCAACCCGACCCAGGGAGAACCCTTGCCCACCACCCCCTCTCAGCCCACAGACGCCCCGCCGATCGACGGCGCAACCCTGCTGGACCAGGTGCGGGAGGCGGTCCGCCGGTACGTGATCCTGCCGACCGAGCACGACCTGAACGCGATCACCGTCTGGATCGCCGCGTCCCACGGGCAGCAGTTCTGGGCCGCCGCCCCACGCCTGGTGATCCGGGCCCCGGAGAAGCGGTGCGGGAAGTCCCGCCTGCTGGACTTGGTCGAGTCCATGTGCCACAACCCACTGATCACCGTGAACGCGTCCCCGGCCGCGATCTACCGGTCGATCGGTGTCGGTGACCCACCCACCCTGCTGATCGACGAGGCAGACACGATCTTCGGCCCGAAGGCCGGGGACGCGAACGAGGAGCTGCGCGGGCTGCTCAACGCCGGGCACCAACGCAACCGGGCCGCCCTGCGCTACAACGCCGCGAGCAACGACGTGGAGAAGATCCCGACGTTCGCGATGGCGGCACTGGCCGGTATCGGGGCCATGCCCGACACGATCGAGGACCGGGCCGTGGTGGTCCGGATGCGCCGCCGCGCCCCCGGGGAGGAAGTCGCCGCCTACCGGCACCGCCGCGACGCCCCCGCCCTGGCCGCGCTACGGACCCGGTTACGGGTGTGGATCCGCGCCAACGGCAAGGCCCTGGAGGCGGCCACCCCGGTGATGCCGTTGGAGGACCGGGCCGCCGACACCTGGGAACCCCTGTTCGCCGTCGCCGACCTCGCCGGAGGCGAATGGCCGGCCAGGATCCACGCCGCCGCCCTGGCCCTGACTGCCGCCAAGGAAGCCAGCACCGACCAGCCCCTCTCCGTCCGGCTCCTGGAGGACTGCCGCACCGCGTTCGCCGACATCCCCGCACTGCGGACCGACGACCTGCTGGACCGACTCAAGGAAGACCCCGAAGCGCCCTGGGCGACCTGGGCGGGCCGCACCGACGGGCTGACCGCCATGAAGCTCGGCGCCCTGCTCAAGGACTTCGACATCCGCTCCGCCCGCTGGACCGAGGACGGCAAGACCGTCCGCGGCTACGAACGGGCCGACTTCCTCGACGCCTGGCAGCGGTACTGCACCCCACCCAAGGTCACCGAAGGTGACGACACCGGGTCCGGCGTCCCTCTCCCGCCACCCCTGCCCGACCACGACTCAGGGGGCAAGCCGTCGAAGCCGTCAGAGCCGTCAAACCCCAGGTCAGGGCCCCGACGGCTTGAAACCCTCGACGGCTCAAGCCGTCGAGCCGAAAAAGCCGTCCACGGCCTGACCTGCGAACCGACGGCTTCGACGGCTTCGACGGCTCGCCCCCCGAAACCCGCCGTCTGCATCGTCTGCCGTGAACCCCTCACCTACGACGACGGCACCCACGCTCACCCACTGTGCATCCCCGCATGAGCCCCCACCTGGTCCAGCCCAGCACTTACCCGCCGCCGGAAGGAGCACCACCCCAGTGAGCACCACGGCCCTGCCGAAGCTCCTGCTCAAGGTCGAGGAGGCCGCCGACTGCCTCAACGTCGGCCGAACCACCATGTACGCCCTGATCAAGACGGGCGAGATCGAGACCGTCCAGGTCGGCCGCCTGCGGCGGGTCCGGGTGGCCGACCTGGAGGCCTACGCCGCCCGCCTGACCGACGTCGACCGCGCGGCCTAAGAGAGGAGCCACCACTACACATGGCACGCAAGCGCGAGCCCGGGACGCGGGCGCCGAACAACACATCGAGCATCTACCAGGGCGCCGACGGCCGATGGCACGGCCGGGTCACGATGGGCGTCCGCGAGGACGGGCGACCCGATCGGCGCCACGTGAGCGCCAGCACCGAGGCCGAGGTCATCCGGAAGGTCCGGCGTCTGGAGAAGGACCGGGACAGCGGGAACGTCCGCAAGCCGGGCCAGCGCTGGACGGTCGCGACGTGGCTGACGCACTGGCTCACCAACATCACCGAACCGCACGTGCGTCGGTCCACCTTCGAGTACTACAAGGGCGCCGTCACGCTCTACCTGATCCCTCGGGTCGGTGCCCACCGGCTCGACCGGTTCACCGCCGACTACATCGAGAAGCTCTACGTCAGGCTGCGCGCGGACGGCATCGGCGCCGCCACTGTGCAGCAGGTGCACCGCACGTTGCGGGCCGCGCTCAACGAGGCCGCCCGTAGGCAGGAGATCCCCCGGAGCCCGTTCGAGTTCGTCAAGGCGCCGCCCTACGAGGAGAAGGAGATCGAGGCGTTCACCCTGGCCGAGGCACGGAAGATCATGCGGGTGGCGGGCAAGCGGACCAACGGGGTGCGGTTCATCGTGGCCCTGTCGCTGGGTCTGCGGAAGGGCGAGGCCCTCGGGCTGTGGTGGTCCGATATCGACTTCCGTGCCGGAACACTGACCATCCGGCGAGGCCTTCAGCGGCACGTCTGGCGCCACGGCTGCGACCAGGCCAAGCCGTGCGGACGGAAGCGGGGCGCCGACTGCCCGAAGCGCCACGGGGGAGGCCTCACCGTCGTTCCCACCAAGTCCAAGGCCGGTGTTCGCGTTCTGGACCTCCCGGGCCCGCTGTTGGCGATGCTCAAGGAGCACAAGGAATGGCAGAACGCGGCCCGCGAGTCGATCGGCGACATGTGGCAGGACGGCGAGTGGGTGTTCGCCACTCCGGTAGGGAGGCCGATCGATCCCAGTGACGATCACGAGGAATGGAAGGCGCTGCTCAAGGCCGCGGGGGTGCGGGACGCCCGGCTGCACGACGCACGGCACACCGCCGCCACCATGCTCCTGATCCTCAAGGTGCCGACGAGGGCCGTCATGGGAGTCATGGGCTGGTCGCAGGCAAGCATGGTCAAGCGCTACCAGCACATCCCGGACGAAGTCCGAGAGGAGATCGCCCGGCAACAGGCCGGACTCTTCTGGAATCGCGACGAAGGCGATCCACCTCCCGAAATCCCTGTGTCCGCGTAGGTATTGGACTTGTTGGGAGGGTGCCCCGAGTCAGCCTTGATGTGTCTGGCTGCACGTAGTAGCCAGACACATCAAGGCTGCTCGTCAGGAACTGCCCCATCTCGTTTCCTGTTCGCAAGCAAAGTTGGCCGCTCTTGCGGTGGCACCCATCGGATGGGTGTATCGCCAGCGATCTGCCCGGGGGCATGATGCCAATCAAGAAAGCCCTTCTGGCCCAGCTCGAAAAGAGCTGTGACCAGGTCCCTGGTTTGAACTCCAAGAGCCGCTGCCAGTTGGAACAGTGTGGACGTCTTGCCTTGGGCCTCGCGCTCTCGAATAATGCGGAGAATGAGTCGGTCTGAGGGTAGTGAGTTGTTGTCGCCAACTCCCGAATTCTCACCGGAAGCGGCCTCTAGGCTGTTCTTAATGAATGGAGCCAATTCATTGCGTAATTGAGCAACCGTGGCGTCTGTGATTCCGACCCTTCTGGAAACCTCCGAGAGTTTCTCAAGGAGTTCTGCTTGTTCTTCGACAGAACTCCCCCCATTGTCGTCCTGAGTATCTTGTCTGGCCGTTCCCGCCGGGATGGCGGTCCAGACGTGCTTGCGCATATCGCTGACGGTCTCGCGCATCATCGAGAAGGTGTCGGAATACAGAGTGTCGAAGACTTTCTCAAGTCGGGTGACGCTCGCGGAAATCTCTGCCGCGTTCGCCTCGGACCGTTCTGCGTCCTTCTTGGACTGAACGAAGAAGAAGACGGACAGGGCCAGGGCGACTATGGCCAGCACGGTTGATATGGCCGCGGAGAAGAGGTTGATGACGTCCAAGCTGCTGAGTTCCGAGGGGGCAGCGGAGAGGAGTCCAAGGATCACGGGCCAGACTGTAGACCCCTCCCACGCGCCCCTGCCGCTGGTCGCCTGGGTGGTGTCTCGTGCGCTCAAGGCCTGGCCCTGGCGTGAACCAGCGAGTCGGGGTCGAGCAGTCCTCGAAGGGGGGGCTGTCCCGGGGTCACCGTGACCTCGGGACAGTTGCTGAGCGGCCGAACTGAGACCACAACTGAGACCAGCGCGCGGCTGGCTTGCCTGTGGATCTCAAACAACACCGGCCCTGCCCCGCGTTTCCGCAGGTCAGGGCCGGTGTCGTCGCTGTCTCAACGAGCGCGCTCGGAGGGACTCGAACCCCCAACCTTCTGATCCGTAGTCAGATGCTCTATCCGTTGAGCTACGAGCGCAGAGTCGATCTTCAGTTGATGCGCCCACCAGGGTGGGCAACAGCCCCCGATACTAGCGGGTCTGCCTGCCGGAGCCGAATCCGTTCCTCGACACCGCCCCCGAGGGGGTTGTCGACACCGCCCCCGAGGGGGTCGTCGCAGGCCCCGTCCCGGGTGGGAGCTGGTCCCGGATCGTCGCCCCGGGACCCGTCTGCCCGGGCGAGCGTCCGGCTCGTCCCCGCCTGATCGCCTCGCGCGCCTCCGGCCGTCCTGTCAGGGTCGGAGCAGGGGCAGGCGAGGCGGGATCGCAGGTGGGGGCATGACGGAGGCGGCGGGAGACGCCGAGGAGACGGAGCGACGCCAGGCCCCGGCCGGACGAGCAGGTTCTGGCGGGGCCGGCACCGCCTCGTCCGGGAGCCGCGGCTTCATCCTGGTGGCCAACCGCCTGCCGGTCGACCGGGTGCCCGACGACCCGGCGGGGAACGGGTGGCGGCGCAGCCCGGGGGGTCTGGTGACCGCGGTGGAGCCGGTGATGCGTCGGACGGGCGGCCTGTGGGTGGGGTGGCCCGGCGCGTCAGGGGAGGTTCCGGGAGTGTTCGACGTCGGCGGGCTGACGGTGGCCTCGGTCGGCCTGTCCGAGGAGGAGGTCGAGGACTTCTACGAGGGGTTCGCCAACACCACGCTGTGGCCGCTCTACCACGACGTGATCGTCCCGCCGCAGTACCACCGGCGCTGGTGGGAGGCCTACGAAAAGGTCAACCGGCGGTTCGCGGCGGTGACCGCCCGGCACGCTGCGGCGGGGGCGACGGTCTGGGTGCATGACTACCAGCTGCAACTGGTGCCCGCACTGCTGCGACGCAGGCGCCCGGACCTGCGGATCGGCTTCTTCGACCACATCCCGTTCCCGGGGTACGAGATCTTCGCCCAGCTGCCGTGGCGGCGGCAGATCGTCCAGGGGCTGCTCGGGGCGGATCTGATCGGGTTCCAGCGGGTGTCGGACGCCACGAACTTCCTGCGGGCCTGCCGCCGGGCCGCCGGTGTCGTCACCCGTCCCGGCGGGATCGCGGTCGCGCAGCCGGACGGGCGTGAGGTCCGGGTGGGCGCCTTCGGGATCTCGATCGACGTCGTGGGGTTGGAGCGGCTGGCCCGCAGCCCCGGGGTGGTCGCCCGGGCCGGGCAGATCCGGGCCGAGCTGGGCCATCCGGACCTGATCCTGATGGGCGCGGACCGGCTGGACTACACCAAGGGGATCCTGCACCGGCTGAAGGCGTACGAGGAGCTGCTGGACGAGGGCCGGTTCGGGGACCGGCGGGCGGTGTTCGTCCAGGTGGCGACCCCGAGCCGGGAGCGGGTCGCCGAGTACCAGGCCCTGCGCAAGGACGTCGAGGGCGTGGTCGGCCGGATCAACGGCACGCACGGCCGGCTGGGCCGTCCGGCGGTGCACTACCTGCACCACTCCTACGGCACCGAGGAGATGGCCGCGCTGTACCGGGCCGCCGACGTCATGGTCGTCACTCCGCTGCGGGACGGCATGAACCTCGTCGCCAAGGAGTACGTGGCCTGCCGCTACACCGACGACGGCGCCCTGGTGCTCAGCGAGTTCTCCGGCGCCGCCGACGAGCTGACCGCTGCCTTCCTGGTCAACCCGCACGACATCGACGGCCTCAAGGACACCGTCGTACGTGCCTGCGCGGCCCCGCGCCCCCAGTTGCGCCGGCGGATGCGCGCGATGCGGAGGCGGCTGGCCGCCTGGGATGTCGCGCGCTGGGCCGAGGACTACCTGGCCGCCCTGCGCACCGCGCCGCTGCGACCCCGGGAGTCCTGGACGGTCGCCGCAGACCCGTCCTGAGCAGGGGAGACAGTCGTGGGCGCGGCGAGATCCTCCCGGACCTCGCGCTCTGGTTGAATCACGACGGTACGTCGTCCGTCCGTCCCGTACGGTGAGTCCCGGAGGGTGAACGTACGAGACCCGCCGGGGGACCTAAAGTTGAGGTCAGAGGCGGCCGAGCGTTGCTTCCGCCACTGCCCGTCCGCGGACCACAACGGGGTTGACCATCGTGAATGCCACCCGCCCTGACCTGGCCAGGGGAACCTTCCGGGTCCTGTTCCTGCTGGCGGTGTTCGTGGTGATCAGCGTGCTGTCCGGCGGACTGGCCTCCGGCCTGGTCATGCCGGCGCTGAGCGCCACCAGCGCGGCGGTCAACGGAGGGGTGTCCTTCTTCGACTCCCTCCCCAGCGCGCTCACCGAGCCGCCCCTGATGCAGACCACGAGGATGCTCGCGGCCAACGGCGCGCCGATCGCCTACTTCTACGACGAGAACCGGGTTGAGATCCCGCTGGACAAGGTCGCCCCGGTGATGCAGGCGGCCCTCGTCGCCATCGAGGACTCCCGGTTCTTCCAGCACGGCGGCATCGACGTCCGGGGAGTGGTGCGGGCCGCCGTCAACAACGAGGCCGGTCGCAGCACCCAGGGCGCCTCCACCCTCACCCAGCAGTACGTGAAGAACGTCCTGCTCGAGCAGGCCGTCGCCAGCGGTGACCGGGTGGCTGCGCAGAACGCCGTCGCGAAGAACACCGCCCGCAAGCTGCGCGAGATGAAGATCGCGATCACCATCGAGCAGAAGCTGACCAAGCCGCAGGTCCTCGAGCGCTACCTGAACATCGCCAGCTTCGGGGAGCAGACCTACGGCGTCGAGGCGGCCTCCCTGCTGTACTTCGGGATCCACGCCAGCGAACTGGACCTCGCACAGGCGGCGACCCTGGCCGGGATGGTCCAGGAGCCGAGCACCAACGACCCGCGGCTGCACCCGGAGACCGCTCGCGCGCGGCGCGACGTCGTGCTGGCCCGGATGCTGCAGCTCGGCGTGGTCAAGCAGGCCGACTACCAGAAGGCGCATGACGAGCCCATCAAGGTGACGGGCAAGCCGCTGCCGAACGGCTGCGCGAACGCCGGCAACTACGGCTACTTCTGCGACTACGTGCTGAACGTGCTGGAGAAGAGCCCGGACTTCACCGCCCTCGGCAGCACCCCCGTCGAGCGGAAGACCAACCTGATGCGGGGCGGGTACACGATCACGACGACCGTCGACCCCCGGGTGGAGTCGGTCGCGGTCCGCAGCGTCTTCGACGCCATCCCGCCCACCGACTCCAGCGGCCTGGCCACCGCCGCCGTCACCGTCGAACCGGGCACAGGAAAGATCATCTCGATGGCCCAGGACCGTGCCTACAGCGTCAAGCCCGGCCGGGGCATGACCTCGGTGAACTACAGCACCGACACCGCCTTCGGCGGGTCCAGCGGGTTCCAGACCGGTTCGTCGTTCAAGCCGTTCACCCTGGCGGCGTGGCTGGCGGCGGGGCACTCCCTGAACGAGTCGGTGGACGCCACA
This sequence comes from Kineosporiaceae bacterium, assembly GCA_035719045.1. Classification (GTDB taxonomy): domain Bacteria; phylum Actinomycetota; class Actinomycetes; order Actinomycetales; family Kineosporiaceae; genus DASTGO01. Next base: position 7,835 of record DASTGO010000005.1, read on the forward strand.
CAACGGGACTTCCCGTTCTCCGACTTCACCGCCTGCGGCTCCCACCTGTCCAACCGAGGTGCCGCTCCGTACGCCCCCGGCAACTCCGAGGGCCGCGAGACCGGGCAGATGTCCGTGCTCGACGCGACCGTGAACTCGGTCAACGTCGCCTACGTGGACATGGAGTCCCAGCTCGACCTGTGCGACATCGCGGGGGTCGCGGAGGGCCTCGGGGTCCACCTGGCGGCACCCGACCGGACGTGCAAGGACAAGGCGACCCAGTCGCTGCCGACCTGCCTGCCGTCCCTGACCCTCGGGGTCCTCAACATCGCCCCGCTGACCATGGCGGCCGCCTACGCCGGCTTTGCCTCCGGCGGGATCTACTGCGAGCCGATGGCGGTCACCGGCCTGGCCAAGCCCGGGTCCACACCAGGCTCCTCGGCAGACTTGAAGGTCCCGGGGTCGCGGTGCAAGCGTGCCCTGGACACCGACGTCGCCTCCGGGGTGTCCACCGCCCTCCAGCAGGTCCTCAGCCGGGGTACCGCCGCGAACGTCGGCCCCCTCGACCCGTGGCCGTCGGCGGGCAAGACCGGCACCACGGACGGCCCCAAGGACACCTGGTTCGTCGGGTACACCGCGCAGCGCAGCACCGCGGTGTGGGTGGCCGACCCGGGCCGGGTCGTCGAGGGGAAGCTGGAACGGGAGACGCTGAAGAGCATCAGGGTCGACGGCAGCTGGTACGGCACGGTCTTCGGCGCCTCGATCGCCGCCCCGATCTGGAAGAACGTCATGAACGAGGCGATGGCGGAGTTGCCCGCCAAGGACCTCCCGTAGCCGGCGGCGGGCGGCCCGTCCCGTCCGGGCCACCCGGGGGCACCCCGGGATCCGGGCGGGTGACGTTCGACCCGAGGTTGGCGATCACCGCCGCCACCGGTGGGATGACCATCGCGGCCAGGCTCATCATCAGCGCCGCCGTCATCGAGAACCGCCACACCCAGGCCCAGGCCGTGACCACGAGCAGCACGCACAGCCCCATCAGCAGCAGGTACCGGCGCATCCGGACCGCCGCCGGCGCGGCCGGGTGTCCGCGCGGCGCCCGGTCTTCCGGCCCCGGTTCGGCGGGTCGGTACGGCGGTATCTGCGGACCTGGCTGCCAGTGCGGGCCCGCGCGCAGCCTCAGCACGATGACCAGGCAGTTCGCGGAGGCCAGCAGCACACCCACCGCGCAGACCAGGGCCCAGAACGTGTCATGACGCCAGGCCAGCACGACGGCCGCCACCGACCAGCTGACCAGCCCCAGCAGGGCCAGTCCCAACCGCAGCCGTAACGGGCTGCGGGCATGAACGGGTTCGTCGCCGCTGCGCATGGCGGCCTCCAGATCCCTTGACACCTGATGGGAGGCTCACCGGTCCCCGTTCCCACGGTCGGGATCAGGATGCGTCAGCTGGCCCGGGGCGGCGACCCGAAACGGGTTCCGGTCGCTCGGGCACGCCGTGACATGCTCCGGTCATGGCGCACAATGCCGGTGAGGCGATCGTCGAGACGCTGGCCGCTCGCGGGGTCCGCAGGTTCTACACGGTGCCGGGGGAGAGTTTCCTCGAGGTGCTCGATGCCGTGGAACAGGATCCCCGGCTGCAACTGGTGTCGTGCCGGCACGAGTCGGGCGCGGCGTTCATGGCCGAGGCAGAGGGCAAGCTGACCGGGCGGCCGGCGGTGGCGATGGGCACCCGGGCCGTCGGCGCGGCGAATCTCGCGATCGGCGTCGAGACCGCGTGGGAGGACTGCACGCCGCTGATCGCCCTGTGCGGGCAGGTGGAGACCGGATCGCTGGGCCGCAGGGCGTTCCAGGAGGTGGACCTGCCCGCGTTCCTGGGGCAGGTCAGCGTGCACGCCGAGACCCTGCTGCGGGCGGACCGGGCGGCGGAGGCTGCGGCCCGGGCCCACTGGGCGGCCACCTCGGGGCGTCCTGGGCCGGCGGTGCTCGCCCTGCCCGCGGATGTTCTCGCCGAGCCGTGCCCGCCCGACGCTCCGTTGCTGGTGCCCGGCCGCCGCGCCCGCACCCGCCCCGACGACGCCTGCCTGGACGACGTCGCGGCACTGCTGGCCTCGGCGGCCCGGCCGGTCGCGGTGCTCGGACTGGGGGCGCAGCAGGCCCGCGCCGACGTCATCGCCCTGGTGGAGCGGTTCGGGCTCGGGGTGTACACGGCCTTCCGCCGGCAGGACGCCTTCCCCAACTCCCACCCCCAGTACCTCGGGCACCTCTCCCTCGGCACCCCGCCGGAACTGGTCGCGGCGCTGGCCGGGGCCGATCTCGTGCTCGCCCTCGGCGCCCGGCTCGACGACACCACGACCCAGGGGTTCCGGCTGCCGGGACCGACCTCGCGGGTGATCCACGTGGATCTCGACCCCCGGGCCCTGCGGGCGCCGGTCACGCTGGCCTGGTCGATCTCGGCCGATGTCGCCGGGTTCGCCCAGGCGCTGCTGGACCGGGTGCAGGCGGTTGCGGCCACGACGGTCGCCGTCCGGGACTGGTCCGCCGAGCACACGACCTACCTGCGGCTGTCCACCCCACCGGAGGGGGCCGGCGGCGGGAACGGCTCGGCGGGGACGGGTCCGGCGGCCGGCCTGCACCCCGGGCAGGTGCTCGGCGCGATGCGGCGCAGGCTGCCGGCAGACGTGGTGCTGACCAACGATGCGGGCAACTTCTCGGTGTTCTGCCACCGGTACTGGCGGTTCGAGCATCCGCGCACCCAGCTCGGCCCGATCTCGGGTGCGATGGGCTACGGGGTGCCGGCCGCGGTCGGTGCGGGACTGGCCGAGCCGGGCCGTCCGGTGGTCGCCCTGGCCGGGGACGGCGGGTTCCTGATGACCGGGCAGGAACTGGAAACGGCCGTGCGCCAAGGGGTTCCCGTGCTGGTGGTGGTGTTCCAGAACGGCCTGTACGGGACGATCGCCATGCACCAGGCCCGGGAGTTCGGGCGGACCGCAGCCGTGGACATCGGTCCGGTGGACCTCGCCGGGTACGCCCGCTCGCTCGGTGCCCAGGCGGTGACCCTCGACGCGCCGCAGGAGCTGGACGACGCCTTCGCCGAGGCCTCGCGGTTCGACCAGCCGCGGGTGATCGTGGTCCGCACCGACCCCGACGTACTCACTCCGGCGGCCACCCTGTCCGGGCTGCTCGGCGGGCAGTCCCGCGCGGGGTCCACGGGTGGTGCCTGACTCCGGCGGGTGCCGGGCGGGCCGCCGCCGTACGGTGAACGCATGTGCCGGTCCATCAAGACGCTGCGCCCGCCGTTCACGCCGGCCGTGACCGAGGCGGACATCCGGGCGGCCGCCCTGCAGTACGTCCGGAAGGTGTCCGGGTTCCGCGCACCGGCGCCGCACAACGCCGAGGCCTTCGAGGCCGCGGTCGAGGCCGTCACCCGGGCCAGTACGCAACTGCTGGCGGCGCTGGAGGTCCGGGGCACGCCCGGTCAGCGCACGAGTTCCACCCGGACCGCGCCGGGGCGGCGGGTGGCGAGCCGGGAGTCGGCGGTCAGCAGCGGGGCGTCCAGGGCCTCGGCCAGCGCCAGGTAGGGCGCATCCGCCGGGGTCACCGTCCCCAGCAGGTCCCAGCAACGGGGGAGCAGGTCGACCGGAGGAACCCGGGTGAGCGGCAGCCGGGCCAGGTCGGCGGCGGCCAGGTCAACCCGGCGCAACGGCACGGAGCCGGACTTGTGGCCACGGTGCCAGACGGCCAGGACCTCCAGGTCGATCGTCGACGGTGCCGCCAGCCGGCGCCGGGCGAGCCGCTCCCGCACCAGATCCCCGTCCGGACCGTCGTCGATCAGCGCGACGGCCAGCAGCCCCGCGTCGACGACCGCCCAGCCCCCCGAAACGGAGGGTGCCCCGGTCACAGCCGCCCGCGCCCGGCCCGCACCGCCACCGCGGCAGCCGCCAGCGGGAGGCTGCCGCCCGCCCGGCCTCCCGCCGCAGCGAGCACCTCCTCGACCGTGGGGGTGCCGGCGTGCTCGGTGAGCACGGCGAGCAGGTACTCCTGCAGGGACCGACCGCCCTGTGCCGCCCGCCGCCGCAGCGCCGCATGCACCTCGTCCGGCACGTCCTTGACCTGGATGCTGGGCATGTCCGGACTCTAGCGCCGGTTTGGTGGGACTCCTGGGAAATCTGCGCCAGGAATTCCGGATTGGCGGTTGAGCCGCTGAAAGCCATGATCTAGCGCCAATTTGGCGCCGTCTCGTCAGGCGTGGGTCCGCCGGGGGACGGCCCGGCGGTTCGTGGTCGCTCTCGTCGCGGACGTCGGTCTGTGGTCGGTGGGGGTGGAGTGTCGTCGTCCACAGCTGGTGGCGGTGATAGGCGCACATGATCACGATTGCCTAGAGTCTGGTCATGAGGAGATCAGCTTCTCGGCGCCGACGGATCCCGCGGCTGGTCGGCGTCCTGCCGGTGGTGGCTGCGCTGACCGCGCTGACCGCCTGCGACTCGGGATCGGGGGGCAGCCCGAAGCCGCCGAGCAGTACCTCAGTCACCCTGCGGCCCTCGTCGTCGCCCACGTCGTCGCCCACCGTGCCCTCCGAAGCCCGGCAGCCGACCCGTGCCGGGGCCGCCGCCTTCTTCCGCTACTTCGTGTCCGCGATGAACGACGCCTACCGGCAGTTGCGTCCTGAGCCGCTCGCTGTGGCCGCCCTGCCTTCCTGCGGGTTCTGTGGGGATCTGGTGAACGACGTGTCGGCGGCACGGTCCGCAGGCGAGACCTATGGCGGAGGCATCATCACGATCGCGACCATGGTGGCAGCTGACGGCGACCCGGCCTCCGGGCTGATGGTGAACGCCGTCGTGGACCAGAGCGCGGGCGAACGCCGATCCGCTGCCGGGTCGGTGGTAGCGACCTATCCCGAGCAGCACGGGCTGCGGATGGACGTGGGCCTGCGCTGGGTCGGCGGGGAGTGGCGCGTCGTCGGGGTCGCACTGCCGAAGGCGACATCATGATCGGACCGTGGGGGCGACTCTGCCTCGCCGCAGGCGTCACGGCGGCCTCGGCGCTGTCCGCTGCCCCTGCCACCGCTGCTCCGCTCGGTTCTGTAACCGGGATCTGGGGACACGGCGGGGACGCGAGTATCGACCTGAGCGGCTCGGACGCCATCTCCGGCGCGGGAACCGCGTCCCCGGCGGCTCCGGAGCTGCGACCTGTCACGGTCACCGTTCCCGCCTGCGGGGCGAACAGCCCGAACCTCGCGCAGCCCGCGGACGTGCTGTGCCCCGAGACGGCCGCTTTGTGTTCTGCCACAACGGATCCGAACGACTCGATGTTCTGGGTCTACCAGGGTCCGCCGGGAGTGACGAGACCCGCTCCCGGGCAGTGGAGGTTCGTCGGGCAGGCGTGCCTGCATGCGAACGGCGGAACGGACCCGTTGCGGATTGGCTTGTCGCTCAACGATTTCCGGCGCCTTCCGCTCCCGGCGGGGACGGCGCGGGTCCAGCCGCCGACGCTGCGGACCCTGGTCAACGTCGACACCAACGTGTACGTCGAGGCGCGCCCGGTGGAGCTGACCACCACCCTGCTCGATCAGCCGGTGCGGGTGCGGGCCACGCCGGTGCGCTTCACCTGGACCTTCGGCGACGGCGGGACACTGCGCACGGCCGACCCGGGCGGTCCGTACCCGCGGATGACCACGACCCACGTCTACCGGCAGCCAGGTACCCCCACCCTGCGGTTGGTCACCAGTTACACCGGGGAGTACTCGGTCGCGGGCGGACGGTGGCTTCCCGTCGACGGGGAGGCGGAGGTCGCGAGCGCACCGGTCACCTTGACCGTGGTGCAGACCAGGGCCGAACTCGTCGACCAGCCGCTCACTCCGTAGCCGCTACCGGCCCTGGCCCTTGCCGGTCAGCCGGGAACGCTGCCGGACTGGAAGGCGGATGCGTTGAGCCGCCCGATCTTCCATGCGCTCGCGTCGTAGGACACGATCTTCACGACGTCCCCGGTGTGGGGAGCCTCAACGGCCGTCCCCGGCTTGACGACGATCATCACGTGCCCGGGCCCGGCGGCGGCGAAGTCACCGAAGAGCAGGTCCCCGGGCTGCTCCGAACCCGCCGGGACCGGGTCGGACACCCCGTACATCTGCTCCGACGTCCGCACCGTGAGCGAATGGCCGTTGCGCCGCCAGGAGTAAACCACCAGACCGGAACAGTCGAAGGAGTCCGGGCCGGTGGCACCCCACACGTACGGCTTGCCCAACTGCGCCAGCGCGGTCCGCAGCATCCCCCCGACCGTTCCGGACGAGATGGGCTGCCCGACGGTCTGCCCGCAGCTGACCTGGCTGACCTGGCTGACCTGCACCGTCTGCGCGCCGGCGGCCGGCTTCCCGGACACCATCTGCGTGACCAGTGTCGTGGCGAGACCCTCCCACTTCGCGTAGGCCAGCGGGAACGCCGAACGCTGGACCGCCTGGGCCGCCTCGGTCACCGCCATCGACTGCCAGCCGGACACCTGGACCAGCGCGTCGTAGAACTTGCCCGCCGACGTCGGCGGATCGGTCAGCTGGGCGACCGACCCCCAGCCCGCGGAAGGACGCTGCTGGAACAGCCCCACGCTGTCCCGGTCCCCGTAGTGCAGGTTGCGCAAGGTGGATTCCTGCATCGCGGTGGCGATCGCGACGATCAGTCCCCGGGTGGGGATGCCGCGCGCCACCCCGACCTGCACGATCGTGTACGCATTGTCGAGCTGGTCCTGCGCGAGCTGTGCGGAGGTCGGGGCATTGACGGTGGCCGTGCAGGACGAGGAGTTTCCCCTGAACACGGAACTGTCGTTGCTCTGGCCCATCACGGTCGCCAGCACCAGGTAGGCGGTCCCGGCGGTCACCGCCAGACCGGCGACGGACACCGCCGCCACGACTCGTACGACTCTCATGCCGGCGCCCCTAGTTGCCGACGTCCGGCTCGACGTCGTTGACGAGCATCGCGTTGCCGCCGTGCACCACGGTCACCAGCACCGAACGGCCGTTGGCCAGCGGCACCGCGATCAGCGCCGAGGAGCTGCTGAGGAAACGCACCTGGGGAGTGCCGGCCGGCCCGGCACCGGGCAGCGTCGCCGGGTCCGTGCGGTCCAGGCTCTGGCCCAGATCCTGGGTGGACAGCGCCCGCACCGCGTCGTGCCACTGGCCGGGGGTCTGCCCGGGGGCCAGCCGCCCCCACACGCCGACGAAGGTGACCGCCGCGGACACGTACGCCCCGGAGTCCGGTAGTTGCGCCGCGCCCGAAACCGTCGAGCCGCCGCCGGACGTCGATCCACCGCCGGCGGCCGAACTGCGGGCCCCGTTCCACAAGGCGCCGCCGAGGACGACGGCCAGGATCGGGACCCCGACCAGCAGGATCAGGCGCCTCGGTGACCGGCACGCCCACGCGACGAAGCCCAGCACTGCCGGTTCACCTCCGGGCCTGTGAGCCCGACGGATCGCCGGTGTCGACGATCTCGATGTGCTCGCCGGCCCCCGGGCGGTAGAGCACGTAGACCTGCTGGCCCTCCAGATCCTCCGGGGCGACGGGGGTGGCGGGCGGCAGGACCCGGTTCGCCGGGGCCGAGACGCTCTCCCTGCCGGACCAGCCCTGCGGGGCCGGCGGGACGTCGTCGGGAACGGGCGGCGCAGTGACGGGCGAGGACCGCTCCGCGGTCTGCCGGTCCCCGTTCCCGGACACCCCGGACGGTCCCGCTGACAGGGCCGCGTAGCCGGTCGCACGGGTGCCGGCGGGGGCGGGGGCGCCGGGCACCGGGGGCAGTACCGAGGCGGGCATGCTGACCGACCCGTACGTCGGGCCACCGGCCTCGGCCCGGGTCGCCCGCTGCACGGTCGCCTGGCGCAACTCCTCCTCCGCCGTGGTGCCGTGCGTCTCGCGCGCCGCCCGTCCGGCCACGAAACCGGTGAGCGCGGCGGTCGCCGCCCGGCCGCCGGTGCGGGCCAGGCCGCGGCCGAGCCGTCCGATCCCCGTGGTGGCGTCCCGGAACGGGTCGTGCCCGGGTGCCACCATCCGGGTCAGCCGGCGGAACGGGCTGAGCGCGGCCCACATGACCACGGTCAGGATGAGCACCAGGATGATGTCCAGCCACGGCGGCAGCCCGGTCGCGGGATCGAGCACGACGCCCATCGCGCGGACCATCACGGCGCTGCCGATCCCGAAGATCAGGGCGTTGATCACCGCGGCGGCCAGTGTGTTGCCGATCCCGATGATGAGGTGCCGCATCGTCGGGAACAGGCCGAGCGTGGCGAACGCGGGGAACAGCATCACCCCGAACCGGACGATGACCAGGGCGCCGATCACGAGCAGTGCCGACACCACGAGGAACGGCACCGCGCAGAGGGCGGCCACCGCCGCGAGCACCGCGTACCCCACCCGGGTGTCGGACCGGCGGCCCACCAGGTACTCGTAGGCGTCCGGGTCCTCCGCCTGCACGGCGGTCGCGGCGTCCTTGAACTCCTGCTGCTTCTTGGTGATGATCTGGGCGCCCTGGGCCGGGTCGGTGCGCAGGGTCTGCGCCTCCTGCCAGGTGAGCGCCTGTGCGTCGAAGATCTTCGGGCCGTAGCGCTGTGCCACGGTGGAGTTGGCGTCGCCGAACGTCCCGCCGAGCCAGGCCTTGTAGAGCAGGGCATCGTGCAGGTTCGCGGTCGCGCGGTTCCCGGCGGGTGCCTGGCCGTTCACCGGCTGCCCGTTCAGGCCCCCGGTGACGGTGGACAGGGTGACGGACACGCTGCGGTCGGCGACCTGCCCGGCGGCCACCGGCCAGCGGAACAGTACCGACGCAATGATCATCACCAGCAGCGCCCAGCCGATCGCGGCGGTGGTGGAGGCCAGCGAGGCCTTGCGTGCCCGCCACACGATGAGGAAGCCCATCGCGACCACGACCACCGCGGCCCACTGGTCGAACACCGTGCGGCGCAGGCCGTCCACGACGCCGGACACCACCGGATCGAAGACGCTGAGGAACTTCGGCTCGTACGCCGCCCCCAGCAGCGCCCCCGTGGCCGACACCATCGTCTTGGGGAACATGAGGATCCAGTTCGCCATGGTGGTGCCGACTGCGGAGTCGGGCGCGCGGACCACGTCCCCGCCGCAGCCGAGGTCATAGGTGTTGAACCGCAACCCCGCGTACCCGTACTGCTCCTGGATGGAGGTCTTCGAGCCCGCGGCGAACGGGTCCCCCGGGGCGGGGGGCTGTGCCGGGGCCGACTCGAAGAAGCCCACGACACCGCGCCCCGGCAGCTCCGGAGTCGGCGGGTCCTTGCAGTCCGGGACGCCCGGCAGGGCCGGTGCCGCAACGGGTCCCGCGATCGGAACGGTCACCGGGGCCGTGGTTGTCGCGGCGTCGGCGGAGGAGGCGGTGAGCAGGCCCAGCACCCCCGCAACGACCACCGTGGCGAGCAGGACCAGGGGTCGCCGCCGGGGTCCCCCCGGTCGTAGGCCAGACACCTTCACGGCCGATCCTCCTCGCCGGGACTGCGCGCGCCAGCACGGTCGGGTTCACCGGTCCCCGTGGCCGGTGAGGGGCGGTCGGGGTCGATCACGTGCATGGTCCCGGTCTCGGTGACCAGGACGTGGACGGGCAGTTCCGGCCAGCCGTTGTGGGCGCGGCTCCCCGGCTCGTCGGCTCCGGACCCGCCGCCGTTCGCTTCGGCTCGGCCGCCGTTCGCTTCGGCTCGGCCGTGGGTCATGCCGTTCCCCGCGGTGCCGTTCCCGCTGGTGGCCCGCTCCCCGGTGCCGTCGGCTCCCGCCCCGGCGGTACCGGCATCCGCGGTCTGCCGGGCCTGCGGACGCGGGGGCTCGGGAGCATCGCCCGCGGGATGCGCCGTCCGCGGACCGCGGTTCTCAGGGGCGGAGCGGTTCCCGGCGTCCTTCTGCCGGGGGTGGCCGGTGGGCCCCCCCGGACGGACATCATCCACGAAAGGGTTGTACGACCGGGCAGCCGCGGCGGAACCGTTGTCCTCCAACAGGTTCTGGCCCCTGGCGGCGCCGGCTCCCGCATGTTCGGCCACCTGCTCGGCGGCGCTGATCCGGGCGCCGTCGGTGAGGTCGATGGTGCGTGTCACCTGCGGAGTGGGGGTGCCCGACTGCCGCGGGGTGGCCCCGTCCTCGGCGCGGCTGCGCGGCAACCGGGGTGCGCCGGAAAGGTCGTATCCGCCTGCACCCAGGGCCCGCTGCGGCGGACCGAGTTCGGCGATCTCGTGACCGGCGGACGGGGCCGTGGTGTCCAGCGCGGACAGCACATGCGGCAGGTGATCGAGGTCGACCCGCATCCGGTCGACATTGCCGTCGACGTCGCGCATGACGAACTCGCGCAGCCCGGACCTCGTCCCGGCAGCCGAGCGCGGGGACAGCCGGGACAGCACGGCCTCGTAGCCGACTCCGGCCGGGACCCGCAGCATGCGCAGCGCGTCGGCGGCGACCTGCTCGTCCTCGATCCGCCCGACGAAGGCCGCCGAGATGAAGTTCGAGACCTCCATGCCGAGCACGTCCGCCGGGTTCTGCGAGGCGGCCAGCACGCAGGTGTTCCACTTCCGCGAGTCGCGCCCGAGCCGGGTGAACAGCGCGCGGCCGGCGCCCCACTCGCCGAGGAAGTGCGTCTCGTCCAGGGCGACCAGCTTGCGTTCGGCGCGGGGGCGGCCGTAGATGGTCCGGCTGGCGTACCAGGAGGCCAGGTGCAGCAGCGGGACGGCGAGTTGCTCACTGGTCGACCAGTGCTCCCTGGGCACCGACGGCGGCGGCAGGACCAGCCCGGGCATGGTGAGCACGGTGAGCACGGCCTCGCCGCTGGTGGTGGTGTCGCTGGTCGGGCCGACCGGGAAGAACAGCCGGGCCAGCGGCAGTTCCGCCATGTCACGCAGGTACGCGGCGATGTCCCGGGCCTCTTCGTCGCCGCGGCGTTCCAGGGCGTCGATGACCGTCCACAGGCTGGTCGCCGGGGCGCCGCGGGTGCTGCGGATGGTCTCGGTGAGCAGCAGCCTGGTCCGGGGGGCGGCCGCGAGAACCGGTGGCAGCAGCATCGTGGTGACGTCCAGGGCCAGCAGCTTGCGGTCCTGGGCGGCCAGGGTGCGGGCCTCCTCCAGGGCGTCCTCGTTCGGGTAGTCCTCCGGCCGGGGCTGGGCGACCACGGCGTACGGGTTGAGCGTGCCGGGCACGGCGGTGGTCAGGTCGATGTGCCGGGAGTGGGCCCGCAGTTCCGGTAGCTCGCACAGCGCGGACAGCGGCCCGGACGGGTCGAGCATCACCGAGGTGATCCCGCGCCGGGCCGCCTCATAGGTGATCAGTCCGGCCAGCACCGACTTGCCGGAGCCCAGCGACCCGACGATCGGGACCAGGCCCGAGGTCTCCCGGACCTCGGTGGCGAAGTGCGTGTCGAACATGACCGCCCGTCGCGACGAGGTCGAGGTGTGCCCGATGTACGGACCGCGCCGGTCGCCGAGGGTGGAGGCCGCCGCCGGGACTCCGGCAGACAGGTACATCGCGGGCAGCCGTCGCCGGTAGGCGGTGGAGGACAGCGGCTCGCCCGGGATGAACTCGCGCAGCAGGCCGTACTGCCCCTTGGGATGCACGATCGTCATCCGGCGCTTGCGGTAGCTGTCGATGAGCATCCGGGCCCGCTCAAGGCACTGCTCCTCGGTGACGCCGGTGACCGCGATCCGGAACCAGCCGTGCACCCGGGTGCCGGTGACCTCGCTGCCGGAGGTCATCTCGTCCTCGATGGTGCGGGCCTGCCGGGCCTGGCGTTCCAGGGCCAGCGGCTCGTCGAGGTCGTGCTCGTGGTAGTGCCGCTGCATGTCCCGGACCACGAGCAGCTTGCGCTGCACGGAGTTCAGCGCGGTCTCGCCGTCCAGCACGTCGAGCCGGACCGACCACTCCACCGGGAACGGCAGCCGGTCGGTGTGCACCATCCAGGGCTCCTGGGCCACCTCGGGCACCTCGAGCTCCTCGACCCGGCCCACGGACAGCACCGAGACATGCCGGTGCATGGCTGAACTGCCCGGGTCCCGGCGGGACACCCGGACGGACGGGGAGAACGGCTCGGCCTCGTAGACCACGCCGTCGGTGAGCTCGAACAGGTCCTCGGTCTCCCAGCGGCCGTCCTGGACCGGGGACAGTGCACCCGGAGCGGGCAGGCCGAGGGACAGCGAGCGGCGCATCAGCCACTCCAGCTCCGCGGCCTTGACCGCCCGGCCCTCCAGTCCCGGACCCGCGACGGTCTCGGCGACCAGGGCGGCGTCCCGGTCCAGGCGCTCCAGCTCCCGGCCGGTCGGGCGGCGCAGCAGCCGCTCGGCCATCGAGGCCACCCCGGAGCGGTCCGACAGCCGGACCCCGAGGTACATCTCCTTCTCGGCCATGGTCGCCGCACGCAGATGCTTCTGGACCCGGACCAGGTGGTCGCCCCACTCGTCGTTGGGGACGCCGGCCAGCGGAAAGGGGGTGCGTTCGTCCAGTGCCCGGGCCCAGGACGCGGCCGGATACGGCCGGGACGTGATCCGCAGGTGCAGTTGCCGCCCGGCCAGTGCGGACAGCCGGGAGGCACCGTCCAGGACGAGGTTGAGCCGCTCATGGTCGGCCCGGAAGGCCCACCGCTGGGTGGGCAGCGCGAACCAGGCCCAGGCATGGGTGGCGGTCAGTGCGATGTTGCCGTCGATGGTGCGCAGGGTCAGCGGGACACGCGCCTCGTGGTGCAGGCGGCGCGCTCGGCGCGCGCTCACCGACCGACCCGCCGGACATCCGGTCCGGAGCGTCCGCCCCGGGGGCGACCCACGTCACGGGACTGCTTCCCGGAGCGGATCCGGCCCGGCCGGTGCGGACGTGCGGGCCTGCCGGGCCCGTCGGCGGGTTGCCCTGGTGGCGGGCTGTCGACGACTGCCACCGGGGCTGCAGGGAGGGTGCGCTCGGCGTGCGAGCGGGGCCCGAACGTGGCGCGGGTCAGCCGGCGGTCGTGCTGCGGGCGTGAGTGCACCCGCACCTTCGGCAGGACCCGGACGGCGCGGGGCTTCTTCGGTGCCCGGGGGGCGCCCAGGTCGGCGACGAAGGTCGACCAGACGGCCCGGACCGGACGCTCGTGGTCGACGAAGCTCATCACGGCGTACGTGAACAGGGTGGTGATGGAGATCTCCCAGACCGGCGGGACCCCGACGCCCATCGTGACCGACTTGATCAGCAGGACCACGAGGAAGGTGACCAGCCAGGTGGCGTACGCCAGGTACCGGGCGGTCCAGGGGAAGGTGAGGCCACGAGGACCCAGCCAGACGGCGTTGACGCGGTAGACGTCGTCGTCGGGGGCGACGCGCAACGGGTCACCCCCCGAAGACCAGCGTGGTCAGCTGACCCGCGAACCCGTACAGGATCGCGGCGCCGGCGATGACCCCCATGCCGAGCATGACATTGGTCAAGGTGCTGGCGTTGTCACTGAGCCGCCCCTTCCGGGCACTGGCAATGATCGAGATCCCGATGATCAACAGGATGATCGGGATGATGTTCTTGACGCCCCATTCGATGACGCCGTTGGTGTTGAGTGCGGGGCCGGCTGCCATCAGGGTGTGGACGGCGGTGGCGGCCATGGAGACCTCCCTGGGTCACGGCGGGCGCTGCACACGTCGGGGCGCCTCCCTTGATCGGTCACACGCTCTTGGTTGGTCACACGCTTCGTTCAGCGGGCAGGACGTAGCGTAGTTGCGATGCTACGTCCCATAGTGACTCTAGATCATGCCTGAGACGTCACGTGCTGTGGGGACTGTGACCAAGCTGATGCTTTTGGGAGCGTTTGTCGGATTACTCGATGTTGCGCTGAACACATATCTTCCCGGACATCCGGGCATGGCTCGCCCCGACACGCGCGTGAGGCCGTCGCGGAGGGCAACCGGCGCCAACTTTTGGCCGAATCGTGGCGCGAGTCACCATGTGGTTACGGTGCGTCGATGTGGCCGGGAGTTGTGACAGCACTCGGTGACCGTGTGTCCGTTGCTTGGGCGAGGGTGTGGGCACCCGTGCTGTGCTAGGGGCATGAGCGGTCTGCTCGGCCTTCCCGAGGGAGTCCGCGCCTGCCTGTTCG
>DASTGO010000006.1:0-2503 GCA_035719045.1 Kineosporiaceae bacterium
GTCAAGCCGTCACCCTCGTCATGCTCATCAGCCGCACCTACGACGCGGGCATCCGAGCCCTGCACGAGCGCCTGCCCCAGTTGGGGTTCACCGATCTGAGGCCGGTGCACTGCACGAACGTCTTCCGGGTGATCGACCCCGCGGGCAACCGTCCCGGTGAGCTGGCCCGCCGTGCCGGGGTGTCCCCCCAGGCGATGGCCGAGTTCGTCCGCTACCTGGAGGGCGCGGGCTACCTCGAGCGGACCGCGGACCCGCAGGACGGGCGTGCGCGCATGGTGGTCCTGACCGACCGGGGGCGGCAGGCGTCCGCCGCGGCCCGGCAGGCGTTCGCGGATCTGGAGGCAACCTGGGTGGAACGCATCGGCGCCGAGCGACTGACCGAGCTCCGGGCCACCCTGGCCGAACTGGCCGGGTCGCAGCCCGACCCCGGACCCCACCTGGGCCGCCCCTGAGCATCCCCGCGCGGGCAGAACCGGGCACGATCGCCCGGGCGAGTGTCCGGATGGGGAGGCATGATGGCGCCCGTGACCGCTCTGGAGCCCCGTACCCAGCAGCCCGCACCCATACCCACACCCGCCCCCGTGTCGACCTCGGTGGTCGCCCCGGCGAACTGCCTGCCCAAGGGGGAGATGGCCCACCGGCACGCCGTCGAGCGCCTGCTCGCCAGCTACCGGGCCATCCCGGCGGGCAGCACCGTCCGGCTGGCCAAACGGACCTCGAACCTGTTCCGCCCGCGGGTGGCGGCCGCCGGCCCCGGCCTCGACGTGTCCGGGCTGGGCGGGGTGATCGCCATCGACGTCGACCCGCGGACGGGCACGGCCACCGCCGACGTCCAGGGCATGTGCACCTACGAGAACCTGGTCGCGGCGACCCTGCCGAAGGGGTTCATGCCCTCGGTGGTCCCCCAGCTGAAGACGATCACCCTGGGCGGTGCGGTGACCGGTCTCGGCATCGAGGCGACCTCCTTCCGCCACGGGCTCCCACATGAGTCAGTCCTGGAGCTGGACGTCCTGACCGGTGCCGGGGAACTGCTCACGGTCACCCCCGGCGGTCCGCACACCGACCTGTTCACCGGCTTCCCGAACTCCTACGGAACCCTGGGCTACAGCGTCCGGCTGCGGATCGCACTGGAGCAGGTCCACCCGTACGTGGCTCTGCGCAACGTCCGGTTCGGCTCTCTCGACGACCTCGCCGAGGCCATCACCCGGATCTGCGACCAGCGGTCGTGGGAGGGCACTCCGGTGGACTTCCTCGACGGGGTGGTGTTCGACGCCGGGGAGTCCTATCTCGTGCTCGGCAGCTGGGCCGACGAGGTGCCCGCGGCCAGCGACTACACCGGCCCCGACCCGTACTACCGCTCCCTGCGCGACCGCGGGCACGACGCCCTGACCGTCCACGACTACCTGTGGCGCTGGGACACCGACTGGTTCTGGTGCTCGCGGGCGTTCGGGGCGCAGAACCCCTGGGTCCGCCGGATCTGGCCGGCCTCCCGGCGGCGCAGCGACGTGTACCACCGGCTGGTCGGGCTGGAGAACCGGTACCAGGTGGCGGCCCGGATCGACCGGTGGCGCGGCCTGCCCGCACGCGAGCGGGTCGTACAGGACGTCGAGATCCCGGTGGAGCGGACCGCGGACTTCCTGCGCTGGTTCCTCGACCACGTGCAGATGGCCCCGGTCTGGCTGTGCCCGCTGCGGATCCGGCAGGAGGGCGGCTCGCTGGGGTCCGTGCCGGCCGGTGCCCGCCCGTGGACGCTGTACCCGCTGCGCGCCGGGGAGACCTATGTCAATGTGGGCTTCTGGGGGACGGTGCCGATCGCTGCCGGGCGCGCCGACGGCGACGTCAACCGGAACGTCGAGCAGGCGGTCGCCGGATTCGGCGGACACAAGTCGCTGTACTCCGACGCCTACTACGGCCGGGAGGAGTTCGACCGGCTGTACGGCGGCGAGGCGTATGCGCAGCTGCGGCGGCGCTATGACCCGCAGGGCCGGCTGCTTGACCTCTACACCAAGACCGTCGGACGTCGCTGAACCTCCCGCCGGAACCGGACCGCGCCCCCACGGACCGCACCGGTACGCCACTACGCCACGTGCGCAGATGTGACCCGCTTTCCCTCCTCCGCCACGATGACGACCCGGTCAACTGCCACTGAGCGACCATTTCGACCTGCTCATCGTCGGTACCCGCACGTAGAGTTGTTTCGCCTCAGGCAACCAAGTTGCCGCCCCGGATGGTGATCGCGGGGTGCGGGGACACGCTTTCACGGGTGCACGAGCAGTTCCGAGTGGCGGTCGACCCACTGGGGCGGCCCGCCGGGGAGGAGCAGGCGGATGACATCGACCCTGACCCCATGGCGCACCGACGGCGGGCAGTCCCGCCTACGGCTGGCGGACATCCTCGAAATCCTGACCGACCGACCCCTTCCGTTCCGGTTCACCGCCTACGACGGCAGCCTCTGCGGACCTGCCGACGCCGAGGTCGCCCTCCATCTGCGGACCCCCCGCGG
>DASTGO010000007.1:0-10998 GCA_035719045.1 Kineosporiaceae bacterium
TCGGACCAGCCAGGAGCGCCGATGTCCCCCGATACCCGTCCTCAGCCTGCCCGCGACTCCGTCTTCCGCGACCTGTCCGACACCGCCGCGGTGCCTGCCGCCCCGCAAGTCCCGGCTCGGCGCAGACGGCCCGGCCTCGCCCGGACAGGTCGAGGGGGGCCCGGCCTTTCCTCGGTGGCCGCCGCGGCCGTGCTGTGGGGGACGACGGGGGTGGTCGTCCGGCTGGTGCAGGCCTGCGCAGGGTTGTCCGCCGCGGCGATCGGGTGCTACCGGCTCGGGAGCGCGGCCCTCGTGCTGAGCCTCGTCCGGCCCGCGATACTCGGTCGCGCGGCGCGGGCGCTGCGGCGCAGGCCCTGGCCCCTGGTGGTCTCCGGAACCGGGCTCGGCGCCTACCAGGCGTTGTACTTCCTCGGGGTCCAGGAGGCCGGGGTCGGGATCGCCACCCTGGTCAGCCTCGGGGTCGCCCCTGTGGTCGCGCCGGCGGTGGCGGCGGCACGGCGGCGACGGTGCCCGTCGGCGGGGTCGCTCGGCGTGCTGGTCGCGGCTCTGGTCGGGCTGGTGCTGGTCAGCCTGCCGGCGCTGGGCTCGGGTGGGCAGGGCAGCGTCGCGCTCGGCGTGCTGGCCTCGGTCGGGTCGGGGCTCGGGTACGCCTTCACCGTGCTGCTGAATCGGCGGGTCACCGCGGACGTCGACCCGCTCACCCTGACCGCCCTCACCGGTGCGATCGGCGCCGCGGTCCTGCTGCCCGTGGCGCTGGCGGAGGGGCCCGTCGTCGTGACCGGTTGGGCTGCCGGGGCCGGACTGCTCTACCTCGGCGCGGTGTGCACGGCCCTGGCGTACGGGCTGTTCTACGGCGGGCTGCGGACCACGGCCGGTGATGTGGCGGTCGTGGTCACCCTGCTGGAGCCGCTGACGGCGACCCTGCTGGCTGTGATCCTGCTCGGGGAGCCGATGACGGTGCCGACGGCGGTGGGCAGCCTGCTCATGCTCGGCTCGATCGTCGTCCTCTCCCTGCTGCCACGGCGGTAGGTTGCCCGGTCCGCCCCGAACGCGACCCAGTTGGACGGCCGCGTTCGGGGCGGCGGGACGGCTGGTCCCATCCCGTGGACAGGTGCGCGGTTGTCGGTGGCTGCCCGTACCGTGAAGGAGCCATGTTGTCGGTGGCCCTTCCTAGGCTGAGTCGCGCCCAGACCCTGCTATGTCCGGAGACTGATCTGTGTCCGATCATCTGATCGTCCGCGGTGCCCGCGAGCACAACCTCAAGGACGTCTCGCTGGAGATCCCCCGGCAGTCGCTGGTGGTCTTCACCGGGCTGTCCGGTTCCGGGAAGTCGTCCCTGGCGTTCGACACGATCTTCGCCGAGGGGCAGCGGCGGTACGTGGAGTCGTTGTCCGCCTACGCGCGGCAGTTCCTGGGACAGATGGACAAGCCGGACGTCGACTTCATCGAGGGGCTGTCGCCGGCCGTCTCGATCGACCAGAAGTCCACCAACCGCAACCCGCGCTCGACGGTCGGCACCATCACCGAGGTCTACGACTACCTGCGGCTGCTGTGGGCCCGCGCCGGCCGGCCGCACTGCCCCACCTGCGGCGAGCCGATCGCCCGGCAGACGCCGCAGCAGATCGTCGACCGGCTGCTGGAACTGCCCGAGGGGACCAGGTTCCAGGTGCTGGCGCCCGTGGTCCGGGCCCGCAAGGGCGAGTACGCAGACCTCTTCCGGGAGCTGCAGGGCAAGGGCTTCGCCCGGGCCCGGGTGGACGGCGAGGTGGTCGCGCTCAGCGAGCCGCCCCAGCTGGAGAAGAAACTCAAGCACACCATCGAGGTGGTGGTCGACCGGCTGGTCGCGAAGTCCTCGGCGCGCCGGCGGCTCACCGACTCCGTGGAGACCGCGCTGGAGCTGGCCGGGGGGATCCTCCTGGCCGACCTGGTCGACGAGCCCGCCGGGTCGCCGGACCGGGAGCGCCGGTTCAGCGAGAAGATGGCCTGCCCGAACGAGCACCAGCTGTCCAGCTTCGAGGTGGAGCCGCGCAGCTTCTCCTTCAACAACCCCTTCGGCGCCTGCTCGGAGTGCACCGGGATCGGCACCAAGCTCGAGGTCGACCCGGAACTGCTGGTCCCGGACGAAGACCTGTCGCTGGCCGAGGGTGCCATCACCCCGTGGGCCCAGGGCTCCAGCGACTACTTCCTGCGCCTGATCACCGCCCTGGGGGAGGACTTGGGCTTCGCCGTCGACGTGCCGTGGCGGGCGCTTCCGCAGCGGGCGAAGGACGCGCTGCTGTACGGGCAGGACTACAAGGTCCACGTCAAGTTCCGGAACCGGTACGGCCGGGACCGCTCGTACACCACGGGTTTCGAGGGCGCGGTTCCGTTCGTCCAGCGCCGGCACGCCGAGACCGAGTCCGAGTGGAGCCGGGAGCGGTACGAGGGCTTCATGCGGGAGATCCCGTGCCCTGCGTGCAAGGGCGCCCGGCTCAAGCCGGAATCCCTCGCGGTGCTGGTCGGGGGCCGGTCCATCGCCGAGGTCTGCTCGCTGCCGATCCGCGGGGCCGCCGACTTCCTCGGGGCGCTGGAGCTGTCCGCCCGGGAGCGGCAGATCGCGGAGCGGGTGCTGAAGGAGATCCACGCCCGGCTGGGCTTCCTCCTGGACGTCGGCCTGGAGTACCTGTCCCTGGACCGGGCGGCCGGCACGCTGTCCGGTGGGGAGGCACAGCGGATCCGGCTGGCCACCCAGATCGGATCCGGCCTGGTCGGCGTGCTCTACGTGCTCGACGAGCCGAGCATCGGGCTGCACCAGCGGGACAACCACCGGCTGATCGAGACCCTGACCCGGCTGCGGGACCTCGGCAACACCCTCATCGTCGTCGAACATGACGAGGACACCATCCGGACCGCGGACTGGGCGGTGGACATCGGCCCGGGGGCGGGGGAGCACGGCGGGCAGATCGTGCACTCCGGGACGGTCGAAGGCTTGCTGAGCCACCCCGACTCGCTCACCGGCATGTACCTGTCCGGCCGCCGGGAGATCGCGGTCCCGCAGATCCGGCGCCCGGTGGACCGCAAGCGGATGGTCACCGTCGTCGGAGCCCGCGAACACAACCTCGCCGGGGTGGACGTGTCGTTCCCGCTCGGCTGCCTGGTCGCCGTCACCGGGGTCAGCGGGTCCGGGAAATCCACGCTGGTCAACGACATCCTCTACACGGTGCTGGCGAACAAGCTCAACGGTGCGCGCCAGGTGCCCGGCCGGCACAAGACGGTCACCGGGCTGGACCACCTGGACAAGGTGGTCCACGTCGACCAGAGCCCGATCGGGCGGACGCCGCGGTCCAACCCAGCGACCTACACCGGGGTGTTCGACCACATCCGCAGGCTGTTCGCCGAGACGACCGAGGCGAAGGTTCGCGGGTACCTGCCCGGCAGGTTCTCCTTCAACGTCAAGGGCGGCCGCTGCGAGGCGTGCTCCGGCGACGGCACGATCAAGATCGAGATGAACTTCCTGCCCGACGTGTACGTGCCCTGCGAGGTCTGCCACGGGGCCCGGTACAACCGGGAGACCCTTGAGGTGCACTTCAAGGGCAAGACGATCGCGGACGTGCTGGACATGCCGATCGAGGAGGCCGCGGAGTTCTTCGCCGCCGTTCCGGCGATCGCCCGGCACATGCGCACCCTGGTCGACGTGGGGCTCGGCTACGTCCGGCTCGGGCAGTCGGCGCCCACCCTGTCCGGCGGGGAGGCGCAGCGGGTGAAGCTGGCCAGCGAACTGCAGCGGCGCTCCAGCGGGCGGACGGTGTACGTCCTCGACGAGCCCACCACCGGGCTGCACTTCGAGGACATCCGCAAGCTGCTCGGCGTCCTGCAGGGCCTGGTGGACAAGGGCAACACGGTCATCGTCATCGAGCACAACCTCGACGTGATCAAGAGCGCCGACTGGATCGTGGACCTCGGGCCCGAGGGCGGCTCCGGCGGCGGCCGGGTGATCGCCGAGGGAACCCCGGAGGAGGTCGCGCTGCTGGAGCACAGCCACACCGGCCGGTTCCTGGCGCCGATCCTGGCCGGCCGAGCCACCCTGGCCACGGGACCGGCCCGGAACGGCACGGCGAAGAACGGCACGGCGAAGAACGGCACGGCGAAGGCGGGTACGGCGAGGACCGGCACGGCGAAGGCGGGTACGGCGAGGACCGGCACGACGAAGACGGGCACGGCGAGGACCGGCACGGCGAAGACGGGCACGGCGAAGAACGGCACCGCGGGGGCCGCGACCACGGTGTCGGCTCCCCGGAACGGAGCCAGCCAGGCCGCCGGCAAGCGCACCGCGGCGGCCTCGGCCGGCACCGGGAAGCGGGCCACCGTCAGCTCCGCCCGGGCGAGTACGCGCGGCGGCCGCTGAACCCGGCACCGGCGCGGTCGCCCAGGAAGGTGGGCCGGCAGGAGAGGCCATCGGCCGGGGCGGGGCTGAGCCATGCCTTGGCCGGTGGCCTGCAGCCCCTCATCGGGGTCGATCAGAGGAAGACAACGGGCTGTCGGCCGGGGCGGGCGGTCAGGCAGAGGGCGGTCGGTCGGGGCGTCCGAGTCCGGGCGTGCCCTCGGCGGCATCGGGGTCGCGGGGGCCGCGGCCCGGGGAACCAGGTTCGGGTCGAGGGCGGCCACGACCCGGTCCCGGCCGCCCTCCTTGGCGGCGAGCAGGGCCTGGTCTGCGGTGTGCAGCAACTGCTCCAGGGTGGTGCCGTGCCGGGGGAAGTAGGCGAGCCCGATGCTCACGGTGACGTGGATCGTACCGGCCGGGGTGTCGACCTGTGTCCCCGAACAGTGCCGGCGGATCTCCTCGGCTCGCTCCCGGGCCGCTTCGGCGCGCAGCCCCGGGAGGATGGCCACGAACTCCTCGCCGCCGTAGCGGGCCAGCAGATCCGACGGGCGCATGCGGTGGCGCAGCCGCTCGGCGAGCGTGCTGAGGACGGCGTCCCCGGCGGGATGGCCGTGGAGATCGTTGATCCGCTTGAACCGGTCGGCGTCGATGACCAGAACGGTGAGTTCACGCCCCGCCCGGCGGCAGCGCTCGAGTTCCTCCGGCCAGCGCTGCATGAGGTAGCGCCGGTTGTGCAGTCCGGTGAGCTCATCCCGGAGGGCCTGCTCGGCCAGTTCGGCACGCAGCCGCTCGATCTCGGCGAGCTGGGTGCGCAGCCGTTCGTTCGCCTGCTGCAGTTCGCGGGCCTGACGGACCTCCTCGCTGACGTCCCGGGCCACGACGACCCGGCCGAGGAGCCGCCCGGACCGGTCCCGCAGCTCGGTCAGCCGGTAGTCCAGCACGACCGTCCCGTCCGGCAGCGGGAGCAGGGCCCGCCCGGACCCGTCCGGGGCCAGTTGGGGGTCCGGCCCCAGCAGCCGGCTGACGTCCACCCCGACGAGTTCGCGCGGCCCGTCGGGCAGGCGCCGGGCCAGCCGGCGGGCGGCCCGGTTGTGGTCCACGATCAGCCCTTCGGCGTCGAGTACGAGGACCGACTCGCCGATCTGCTCCAGGACGAGCTGACGGGCCACCGGGACGATCCGCAGCAGCCCCTGCCGGAACAGCGCCCAGCTCATCAGGACCGCGCTGATCGTGAACAGGGTCGGGGTGTCCCCGAAACTCCAGCCCCAGTGCAGGCTGACCAGCCACACCGCATTGCCTGTCACGGGGACGAGCTGGGCGATGATCATCGTGATGATCTGGCGGCGGTAGAACCCCGGTGACTGGCGCAGCGTGCGCAGCAGCACGGCTGTGCCGGTGGCCAGCAACAGGTAGCAGTAGGCGGTGTGCAACCAGAAGACCGGGCCCAGGGAGGCAGACATCACCGGCGGGTTTCCGGCGAAGGCCACCCGGCCGAGGATCAGGTGATGCCAGGGCTCGGTCAGCGCGAGCAGGACGGTCCCGGCCGGCTCGATGGCGAGCAGCGCGGACCAGTGCGCGTCCGGTCGCCAGCCCCGGGTCTCCAGTTGCAGGCAGAGCACCAGTGCGCCGGTCGCCGCGAGCGCGGCCTGGGGGACGATCAGCAGATCCAGCGCCTCAATGAGATCGGGGGAGGTCGCCGAGGCCGCCGAGATCGAGAGCGCCGACCAGATGCTGAGCACGAGCATCTCCGCCGTGAGCGTGACGGCCAGCGGGGTGCTCGCCCGCCTCCGCCAGGCCAGCCCCGCGACCGTGAGCGCGGTGACCGCGCCGAGGGCATGGAGCGGCAGGAGGGGGTACCACCTCACCATGCCGCCCTCGCTCTTCTCGCCTCGAGCGTCCGCCGTCGGTCGAAACGTAGCGCTGACCGGTCGTGCCCGTACTGACATGTCCGGATCGGTGGGAATTCGAGTGATCTCCGTGTCGGGGGCGCCATCCCGGTTCGGTGCCGGGTGCAGTGGTTCGGCAACGCCTGCTGCGGCGCAGCCTTCGGGTGGTGCCGGGTATCCCCGGTGTCGCCTACCGGTACCGGGGCAGCCGGCAACGGGATGGGACCCGTGCTTCCGCCCGCCGGTCGACGGACGCACCGGTCCGTGGAGGTGCCGGAGGCGGATGCCGCTGTGGAGGGTGTGGCGGTTCGTGGAGCGTGCCGTGCGGGAGCGGGCTCCGGGACGCCCCGGCCAGCGGACGCCACAGGTCGTCGTCGCATCCCGTGCCATCGCTCATGCGTCCCGGTTCATCCCGTAACGGGGATTTCGTCCCGGCCTCTTGATGTTATCCCCGTTACAGTCGTTTCCTGGAGTGGCAGCCTCCCCACGCGCCTCCCGGGCCGGAGTCGGCCCCGCGCCGGGACGTCCACGAGTGGAGGGACCATGGCCGGTACCCAGCCTCAGTTGCGACGCGAGCTCAACATCTGGGAGACCATCGGCATCTCGGTGGCGTTGATGGCGCCGTCGATGGCCGCGAACATCAACCCGCAGGGCATGGTCGGGACGGTGGGCCGGGCGATCCCGCTGACCTTCGTGCTCGCCCTGGTCGGCGTCCTGCTCGTCTCCTACACCTTCGTCAAGCTGTGCCAGAAGTTCCACCACTCGGGTTCGGTGTACGGGTTCGTCGGCGCGACGCTCGGGCCACGGGCCGGGGTGGCCGCCGGCTGGGCGCTGCTGGGCACGTACACCTTCTACGGCGTGGTGACGTCGATGGCGTGCGGGCGCATCTTTGTGGCGTTCCTGGACGGGATCGGGGTGTGGAAGTCCCCGCCGGACTGGGCCGCCTTCCTGGTGGCAGCGCTCGCACTGGTCCTGGTGTACCTGCTCACGGTCTCCCCGGTGCGGCAGGGGACCCGCACCCTGCTCACCGTTGAGGTGCTCACCGTCCTGCTCATCGTCGCCGTGGCGCTCATCGTCGTGATCCGGCTCGCGGCGGGCAACGCGCCCGGTGGCACGCACCTGACGCTCACACCGTTCGCGGTCCAGCCGGGGACCGGCACCTCGGACCTCTTCCTCGGCGTGGTGTTCGGGTTCCTCTCCTTCGCCGGGTTCGAGGCCGCGGCCACCCTCGGCGAGGAGGCCCGTCATCCGCGCCGGGACATCCCCCGCGCCATCCTCGGCACCGCGATCTTCGGCGGGATCTACTTCGTCTTCGTCACCTGGGTCGAGGTGATGGGGTTCGGTGCGGACCCTGCCGGGATCAAGGCGTTCGGCAACTCCGGCTCGCTGATGGGCGACCTGGGCAGCTCCTTCGTCGGGTCCTGGGCCGGGGACCTGATCAGCTTCGGTGCCTCCGTCAGCGCGTTCGGCTGCGCGCTCGCGTGCGCGGTCGGCGCGTCCCGACTGCTGTACGCGCTGTCCCGGGACGGGGTGGGTCCGGCGGCGCTGTCCCGCGTCTCGGGCCGCCAGGGCACCCCGGTCCCGGCCTCGGTGATCGTCGTCGCGGGGATGTACCTGATCATCGCCGTGATGGCGCTGGTCTTCCGTTCGGACTCGCTGACCGTGTTCGTCAACTCCGGGGTGATGGGCACGCTCATCCTGCTGGTGGCGTACGTGCTGGCCACGCTCGGGGTGATCCGCCTGCTGTTCCTCGGCGCGGACCGGACCACCCCCCGCTGGCAGCTCGCGGTACCGGTCCTGGCCCTGCTCGTCCTGCTGTACACGTTGTGGCGCAACGTCTACCCGTACCCCTCGACCGATCCGTCGACGGCGTCGTTCTGGCTGCCGATCGTGTGCGCCGTCTGGGTGCTGCTCGCCCTGGTGGTCATCCTGATCCGGCCGGAGGTGGCCCGCCGGGCAGGTGACCGGCTGGCCGCCGAGGAGGGTCTGAGCGCCGGCGGCAGCCGGGACGCCACCCGGGAGGCGGTGTGACCACCCTGGCCGATCCCGTCCCGGGCGGCCGTCCCGGAGAGGTCGAACGGGCCCACCGGCTGGTCGAGGAGCTCGGCGCCCGCGGCGTGCACGGCGTCGTGCTGGCCTACGTCGACACCGCGGGGATCAACCGGGTGAAGAGCGTCCCGCTGGGACGGCTGCCGGCCGTCACCCGATGGGGGGTCGGGATGTCCCCGGTCTTCGACACCTTCCTCGCCGACGACTCGATCGTCGCCACGGAGCATCTCGGCACCCCCGACGGCGACCTGCGGCTGTACCCGGACCTGGACCCGCTCGTGTCGCTGGCCGGCCAGCCCGGGTGGGCCTGGGCCCCGGTCGACCGGCTCACCCAGGACGGCACGGCGCATCCGGGCTGCAGCCGGACCTTCCTCCGGCATGCGGTGGGCCAGGCAGCCGAGCAGGGGTACGCGCTGCGGGCCGCGATCGAGATCGAGTGGGCGATCGGTCGGTCGGACGACCCGGAGGCGGCCGACGGCGGCTTCGTCCCGGCCTGCACCGGCCCGGCCTACGGTGGGAACCGGCTGGTCGAGCTCACCGACTACGCCGCGGACCTGCTCGCCGCGCTGGCGGCGCAGGGCGTCGACGTCGACCAGCTCCATCCGGAGTACGCCGCGGGCCAGTTCGAGCTGTCGGTGGCCGCCACCGACCCGGTCGCCGCGGCGGACCGCAGC
The DNA here is from genome assembly GCA_035719045.1 of Kineosporiaceae bacterium. Lineage (GTDB taxonomy): Bacteria > Actinomycetota > Actinomycetes > Actinomycetales > Kineosporiaceae > DASTGO01. The sequence goes on from DASTGO010000007.1 coordinate 8,970, forward strand.
GTTCTGGTCCGGCAGACGATCCGTGCGGTCGGGCAGCGGCACGGGCTGCGGGTCTCGTTCGCCCCGTCGGTGGTGGCCGGCGGGGTCGGCAACGGCGGTCACGTCCACGTGTCGGTGTGGCGGGGGGACCGGAACCTGCACGCCGGCGGTGACCAGCGCTACGGGATGACTCCGGAGGCGGAGGGCTTCGCCGCCGGGGTGCTCGCCGCGCTGCCCGCGCTGTCCGCCCTAGCCACCCCCAGCCCCTCCAGCTACCTGCGGCTGCAGCCCTCGCACTGGGCGGGGGTGTACGCGTGCTGGGGACACGAGACCCGGGAAGCCGCGCTGCGGCTCGTCACCGGGATGGTCGGGCACCGGGACCGGGCCGCCAACCTCGAGGTCAAGTTCGCCGACCTGGCCGCGAACCCGTACCTGCTGCTCGGCGGCCTGGTGGCCTGCGGTCTGGCCGGGCTGCAGCGCGGGCTCCGGTTGCCCCCCGAGGTCACCGGTGATCCGGCCCGGCTCGCGGAGTCCGAGCTGGCGGACCTCGGCATCCGCCGCCTGCCGACCGGGATCGAGGAGTCCCTGCGGGAGTTCTGCAGGTACCCGGTCCTGCTGGAGGCGCTCGGGCCGCCCCTGGTCGAGGCGATCACAGGGGTCCGTCGCGGTGAGGCGGCCAGGGTGGCCGGGTTGGAGCCCGCCGCCGTCGCCGAGGCGTACCGGTGGGTGTACTGAACCGCCCCGAGACGGTCCCGGAACGGATCCGGGCCTGGCTGCCGGACCTGCCACCCGCCGAGCGCCGGGTGGCCCGGCTGGTGCTCGCCCACCACCCGCTGGCCGGGCTCGACACCGCCTCGGCCCTGGCCGCGCAGGCCGGGACCAGCACGCCGACCGTGCTCCGGCTGCTCGCCCGGCTCGGGTTCGACGGCTGGGCCGACTTCCAGCGGGCCAGCCGGGCGGAACTGGCCGATCGGCTGGCCGGCCCCGCGGACCTGTACCCGCCGGACGACACCCGCGAGGCGGGCGGCCCGGGCGCGGTGGCGTCGGCCGTGGCCTGCTCCCTGGCGTTGGTACCCCGGGCCGAGGTGGACACCGCGGTCCGGCTGCTCGCCGATCAGCGGCGCCCGGTGTGGACCGTCGGCGGCCGGTGGAGCGGGGTGCTGGCCGACTACCTCGCGATGCACCTGCAGCTGCTGCGACCGCTGGTCCGGCGGGTCGGGCAGGTCCCCGGCGGGACGGCGGGCGCGCTGCTGGACGTCGACCGGCGCGCGGTCGTCGTCGCCTTCGACTACCGGCGGTACCAGTTCGACGTGATCGCATTCGGCGGTCAGGCGGTCGACCGGGGAGCCGAGCTCGTCCTGTTCACCGACCACCTGGTGTCGCCGCTGGCCGGCCGGGCGCGGGCGGTGCTGAGCACCACGGTGGACGCCGGTTCGCCCTTCACCGTGCTCAGTCCTGGGATGGCCCTGGTCGACACCCTGGTCGCCCGGCTGGTGGACGTCCTCGGAGCGGCGCCGCGGGCCCGGATGGCCAGGTACGACGAACTCGCGCTGGGCCTGGTGCAGGGGGTGGACAGCGGATGACCCTGCCGGACGACCTCGCGACCGCGCAGGCCCTGGTCGACCAGCACTGCCACGGTGTGCTGGTCCGGGACCTGGACCGTGCCGGGCTGGAGGAGCTGATCAGCGAGGGTGGGGCTCCCGCGGCGGGGGCCACCAACTTCGACACCCCGGCCGGGCTGGCGATCCGGCGGCACTGTGCCCCGGTGCTGGACCTGCCGACGCACGCACCCGCCGAGGACTACCTGGCCAGGCGCACCGAGCTCGGGGCGGTGGAGGCGGCGCGCCGGCTGATCTCCGGCAGCGGTACCGCGGTGTTCTGCGTGGACACCGGTCTCACCCCGGACGGGCTGACCACACCGGACGAGCTGGCCCGGCTCGGCGGCGGGACCGCCCACGAGATCGTCCGGCTGGAGACGGTCGCGGAGGAGGTCGCGGCGGCGGGGGTCGAGCCCGGGGAGTTTGCGGACCGGGTCGCGGACGCCGTCGCG
>DASTGO010000008.1:0-3061 GCA_035719045.1 Kineosporiaceae bacterium
ACCGTGAGTTGCCCTGTGTCAACCTCCCGGTCAGGCGGCGCTGTCTTGATCTTGGTTGAGGGTGGTTTGGAGAGCGCGGTGGGCTGTGGGGTCGTAGGGGGTGTTGTCCTGCCAGCAGCGCCAGATGACGTGTCCCCAGGCGCGGGCCAGGATGCGCACGGCGTGGGGGTGGTCGTGGCCGCGGGCGCGGGCGCGGGTGTACAGATCAGCGGCCCAGGGGCTGGCGTGGCGGGAGTCCCCGGCGAAGTCGCACAGGGCGTCACGCAGCTGTTTGTCGGCGCCCCAGCGGAAGGTGACGGTCTTGACCTTGCCGGACTGGCGGGTGGAAGGGGCGACGCCGGCCAGGCAGGTGAGGGAGTCGCGGGTGGGGAACCGGCCGCGGGCGTCGCCGATCTCGGCGAGCAGGCGGGCGGCGCGCACGGTCCCGGAACGGGGCAGGGAGGTGAAGATCGCTGCGTCGGGGTGGGCGGCGAGTTGGTCGCTGATGCTGTCGGTCAGGGTCTTGATCTGGGCGTTGAGGGTGCGCAGGAGTGCGACCAGGGCCTTGGTGGCGGCCGCGTGGGCGGCTGCGTGTGGGCCGGTGACACCGCGGGGTGCGGCCAGCAGCCGGGCGTGCAGGACGCTGGGGTCGCTGCCACCGCTGTAGTGGACGCTCTTCAGCCAGGCCACCAGTCGCTTGACCGACAGCCAGTCCGCGGCGTCTTGGGTCGTGAACCGGTCCAGGAACGCCAGGGTGATCGCCGAGTCGATGTCGGCGAAAAGTGTTGTGGCAGCAGGGAACACGATCTGCAGGTGGGCACGCAGTTGGTTGGCTGCGGCGACCCGGTGGGTGACCAGGTCCTTGCGTGCGCGGCAGGTGGCGCGCAGGGCGATGGTCTGCTCGCTGTCGCAGACCAGCGGACGCAGTCGGCGGACGTCGGTGCGTACGACATCGGCCAAGACGTAGGCGTCGAAGCGGTCGTCCTTGTTCCCGGCCGACCCGTAGCGGGAACGCAGGTTCTTCACCTGTGCGGGCGGGATCACGAACACGGTCAGCCCGGCTCGCATCAGGGCGTCGACCACGGGCCCGTCACCGCGCTCGATGCCGGCCTTCTCGACACCAGTGCGCAGCAACCGCCGCGTCAGCTCCTTCAACCCGGCCGCGTCGTGGGTCACGGTGAACCGGTCGATCACCTCACCTTGATCACCGACCACGCAGACCGCGTGGTCGCTCTTGGCCCAGTCCACTCCTGCCGTGACACGCAGGGCAGTGGGGGCAGGGGCGATACTCACTGTTGTCTCCTCGCTGTTGCACCAGTGGGAAGACACCCGGTGGTCCCGGGACACCGCTGCCGGTCGCTCATTGATCGGCGCTCTAAGGCGCATAGTCCTGTAGCCAGTCGAGGTGTCCTGGGCCGCCGGGCCACGCAGAACTCACGGTGGACCTCGAAGGTCGAGCGAGGGTGGCGAAGGCCCGGCGGGGACCAGGGGTGCGCCCGAACCCTCTCACCCGCTGATCAAGCGAGAGCTTCGGACACCGGGATGGTGCACCAATGAGCCAGCGCAGCGAGCGAACCCATCGGCCCGGCGCGGGGCTCACCGTGACGACGAGCGCCAGCGAGGAGGAACGGTGAGCGGACAGCAGGAGCAGGGAGACCGCGCCGTCCCGTACGTCTGCCCGTTCTGCGGGGAGGAAGACCTGCGGCCGGCCGCCGCGGGACGCTGGCACTGCCGGTCCTGCCTGCGGCTGTTCGCGGTGAGCTTCTTCGGGACGGCCCAGCCCGGCACGACCTATCCGGCCCCGCAGTCCGGCACCCCGGCGCCGACCCCGGCCTCGGGGATCCGGCTGGTCGACCATCCTCCCGCGGCCCCCGGGACCGGCGAGGAGGACTCCGACGACGACCCCGACGAGCCCACCCCTGGGAGCATCCCGTGATCGGCCCGCTGACCAGTAGTCCCGCCGACGTCGCCGCCGAACTGGAGTCAGACCCGGAGGGCTTCGCCGCCCGGGCGAACGAGGTGCTCGACGGCGCCGACCCGCTCACCGTCCTGGGCTGGGCCGGCCGGGCCTTCGGGCGCGACCTCGCGGTCACCGCGGCGATGGGCGACACCGTGCTCGCGCATCTGGCCTCCCGCGCCGTCCCGGGCGTGCACCTGCTGTTCGTCGACACCGGGTACCACTTCGCGGAGACCACCGGGACCACCGACGCCGTCGCCGCGACCTATCCGGTCCGGATGCTGACCATCCGGCCGAAGCAGTCCCGGGAGGAGCACGAGGCGGCCCGCGGCCTGCTGCACCGGACCGATCCGGACGCCTGCTGCGCACTGCGCAAGGTCGCCCCGCTGGACGGCGCGCTGCGCGGCTACCGGGCCTGGGCCACCGGACTGCGCCGGGACGACGGGCCGGGCCGGGCGGGCACGCCGACCGTCCGCTGGGACGCCGGGCGCGGACTGCTCAAGCTGGCGCCGATCGCCGCCTGGACCGACGACGACGTCGAGGCCTACCTCGCCGAGCACCCGGACGTGATCCTCAACCCCCTGCTGCAGGAGGGATACCGCTCGATCGGCTGCGCGCCCTGCACCCGCGCGGTCGCCGAGGGCGAGGATGCCCGGGCCGGACGCTGGTCGGGCCTGGCGAAGACGGAGTGCGGCATCCACCTCTAGGTCTGGTTCAGCAAGGTCCGGCGTCTGGTTCGGCAGGCCCGGCGGCCAACAGGCTCAGTGGCCAACAGGCTCAGCGGGCGACAGGCTCAGCGGGCGACGAGGGCGAGCCGGACCCCGAAGCCGAGCAGCACGGCACCGGTGAGCCGCTCCATCCTCCGCCGCACCGCGGGCCGGCCCAGCACGCCACGGGCGCGGTCCACCAGCAGCACGATCCCGGCCAGCCAGGCCGTCCCGAACGTCACGTGGATCGCGGTCAGGGCCACCGACATCGCCAGCACGGGCGTACCCGCCGGGATGAACTGCGGCAGGAAGGCGGCGTAGAAGACCCCGATCTTCGGGTTGAGCAGGTTGGTCAGCAGGCCGCTGCGGAAGCCGTCGGCCGGGCCGCCGCGGGCCCGCCGACGAGCCGCGGCCGGCT
>DASTGO010000009.1:0-12407 GCA_035719045.1 Kineosporiaceae bacterium
TACGCGCCCGACGACCCGTCCCCGCCACCGGCAGCAACGGCTCCAGCACAGCCCACGCCGCATCCGTCAGATCACCACGCCCCACGACCAGGACGAACCAGACCCCCCAAGCGCAAATTCCCCTTCCGAAACAGGCCCTAGCCGGCCTCGACCGACAACATCGAGCACTTCGCCGAAACCCTGTGATCCCGGAAACGCCCGGGCGACCCCAGCCGGGTGGGGCCGACCCTCTGATCGCAAGGCCCCCTGATCATCGCAAGGCCCCCTGATCACAGAGCCGAGCAGCCGAGGACGGCTGCCTGCCGGTCCACGAGCACCTCACCCGGCTCTGGCCGGCCGGGCGCCTGTGCATCGGGGTCAGGACGGGAAGGCCGTGAAACCCGTCCGGTGCAGCGATGTCTCGTCGTGGGAGGCCACCCCGGTGCCGGTCACCGTCCACACCGTGCCGCCGTCGACGAAGGCGCGTCGCACCTGGTCGGTCAGGGGCGGCAGCTTGAGCGCGTCCGTCCCGGACACGTCGGCCGAGGTCAGGTCGCAGGAGGGGCGCAGCACGGCCGGGGCGGACAGGGCGCGGCCGGTCAGTCGGACCGCCACGACGCCGGAGTCCGGCCGGTAGGCGTCGGGGGGCAGGACGAAGTCCGAACCCGGCCGCGGCGTGGGCATCGGCGGGGCGGCGGCCTGCGGCAACGGGACCAGGACCGAGCGGGTGAACGGCACCAGGACCAGGCCGTCGGCGAAGGTGAACGCGTGCGCGTCGGACTCCACGTCGGAGAACGCGTCCGGCAGCACGACCTGGGCCACCCGTCGCGGTGCGGCGGGCGCGGACACGTCGAAGAGTGACAGTTGCAGCCCTTCCCGCCGTCCGTCGCCGTCGGCCGCCTGGCCCACTCCGAGCAGCAGGCCGTCGCCGGCCGGGTGCAGGTAGGCGGAGTAGCCGAGCAGCTTCAACTCTCCGGCCGTGCGCGGGTGCCGGGGATCGGACAGGTCGACGGTGAACAGCGGGTCGGTCTGCCGGAAGGTGACCACATAGCCCGCGGTACCGAGGAACCGGACCCCGCGCACCTGCTCCCCGCGCCCGAGCCCGGATACCGAGCCCAGCAGTGCCAGGGTCTCCCCGGACCGGCGCAGGACGCTGACCTGGCCGGCCGTCTGCGTCGGCGGCAGGGGCGCCAGGCCCGGTGGGCGCACCCGCGGCAGGACCTTGTCGGCCGGGGCGACGGCGGAACCCGGCGACCCCGGCACCGGCCCGGAGGACGCGGACCCGGAGGACGGGTCCGGCCCGCCCGCTCCGCCGGTGGCGTCCTCACCGGCCGCGGCGAGGCGGATGGTGCTGGCCACCCGCAGGTCGCCGTGGAACTCGTCCATCGCGTACTGGCCGAGCAGGGTGCCCGGTACCGACCCCGAGGCCAGGTAGTGCGGCCCGGTGCCGGCGTCGGTGGCGAACTCGTGGATCCAGGTCACCTGCCGCTGCTCGGCCTTCAGCAGGTCGGCTCCGGTCAGCCGCGACCGGTCCTGCCAGGCGGCGGTCGCCACGTAGACGTGGTCCGCGGTGGCGTACATCGTCGTGCCGCTCGCCACCACCCCGGCCCCGTCCCAGCTGCCGATCCCGCTGCCGGACCTCAGGTCGAAGGTCAGCAGGGACAGGGTGTCGAGCCCGGAGAACTGGCCGGGGCGGGCCACCTTCGCGCAGTCGAGCAGGCGACCTGAGGATGTGGCGGCCGAGCCGGCGGAGCGGTCCACCAGCGTGTACCGGGGCAGCCAGGAGTCCAGGGTGGAACCGGCGACGATCCGGCGGTTGGCCGCCTGGCTGTCGGCGGCGGTGCGCGGGGTGGCCGGGTCCTGCGGGGTGGCCGGGTCCTGCGGGGTGGCCGGGCCCTGCGGGGTGGCCGGGCCCTGCGGGGTGGCCAGGTTCTGCGGGGTGACCAGGGGCAGGTCCCCGGGAGGGCTGGTCACCGAGATCCGGGCCGTGCCGCCGGACAGCCGGGCGCCGACCAGGGTGCCGTCGAGGTCCAGGGTCCGCAGCAGTTTCGGACGGGCGGGGTCGGTGAGGTCCACCTGGGCGATCCGGGTGCGCTGCACCCACGGGGACGCCACCGCGGCGGATCCCGGCGGCCGGGGGGCGGGCGCGGTCCCCAGCAGCAGGACGGTGGGCCCGTCGACGAGCAGTTGCGTGGGGGTCCAGTCCGGGGTGGCCAGGGTCGCCACGGCCGACACCCGGCCGTTCGCCGTGCGCATGACGTGGAGCCCGGTGACCGGCCTGGCTCCGGTGACCGGCCTGGCTCCGGTGACCGGTCCGGCTCCGGTGACCGGCCCGCCGGTGCCGGCCGCCCCGCTCGGCGCGTCCGCGGGCATCGGCTGCAGCAGGACCCTGGGCTGATCGGTCACCGCGAGCAGCAGGTCCCCGGAACGTTTGGCGACGTCGGCCTCGTCCACGCCCGCGACCTGCACGTTGGTGCCGGTCCCGGAGTAGTTCGGCGCCGGCCCGCTGCCGCCCGTCGTGGTGGCGGCGCCGGGGGCGGCCGGCTGGGCGGCGACCTTGGGGGCGGTCTGGTCCATCGGAGCACGCAACGGCAGCCCTGCGGAACCGGACAGCCCCGCGGAATCGGGCAGGCCGTAGGGGCCGACGACCCGGGAGGCATTGTCCCGGTAGTACCGCAGCAGGGCGGAGCAGTCGTCGAAGGTGGCGAAGGCCGCGTTGGCCACCCTGCCGGTCCCGGTCGGCGCGGGGTCCGGCCGGTGCAGGGCGAGGGCCAGCCCACCCGCCGCCAGCAGCACGGTCAGTCCCCCCGCAGTCAGCAGGGTGGGGGTTCGGGATCCGGACATGGCAGCCTCCACGGCATCCTCGGCGGGCTCGCCTTGGACGCGGTCGGGGCCGCCCCCGTTCCGCGCACCGGGACGAATCCGGCGAACGGTCAGCGGTGCCGCGCCCGGACCCGCGGGAGGCCGGCCCGGTCAGTGGGCCGTGGTCACCAGCACCGACCCGACCGAGGTGGACACCTCCAGCGAGCGGGTCGCGGACGGGGCGGTGGGAACCCTGACCTGCCGGTCGCCGACCGAGGACCGCCCGATCACCTGGTAGGCGGTGCCGTCCGCCGGGACCGCCACCGTGACGTCCCCGGTCGAGGTGTGGGCCCGGACCGTGCGCGGAGCCGACAGCAGGGAGATCCGCAGGTCCCCGACGCTGGTCGAGGCGTCCACCCGGCCCGAGCGCAGCGCGCGCAGTTCGGCGTTCCCGGTGCTCGTCGTGACGGTCAGGTCGCCGTCGATCCCCTCGACCGTGACGTCCCCGACGCTGGTGCGCACGACGACCGCGGTACCGGGGGGCACAGCGAGGTCGAGGTCGACGGTGCACTCGCCGAACGAGATGTGCGCGGTCGGGCAGCGGGCCGCCACGTCGACGGAGCCGCCCTGCCGGTCCACGTTCACCGTCGGCTGGCGGAAGGCCCAGGCGACGGTCCGGCGGATGGTCAGGGGTTCCCCCGGAAGGGTCCGCCGGACCCTGATCCGCCCCACGTCCGTGGTGGCCGAGACCCGCTCCACCGACCCGGCCAGCGCCGTCGACACGTCGGTGGTCTGCCGGAAGAACTGGGTGATCACGCTCCCCGCCCCGAGACCGACCATCAGCACGACCAGGCCGAACCCGAGCAGTCGCAACAGCAGGACGGGGGCCTGGCCCTGCGCGGGGTCGGGCAGCGGTCCTGCGGGGTAGGGCCCGCCGGGGTAGGGCCCGGCCGGATCCTGCGCGGGGTATCGGCCGGCATCGCCCGGCTGCCGGTAGACACCGGGCAGCCCGGCCGGCGGGTAGGCCGGCGGGGAGGGGACCGGACCACCGGAGGCCGGGTGGGGGACCGGCCCTCCGGCGGGCGGGTTCGGGGCGGGGACCTCCGGCGGCAGCGCCATCACGCGTCCCCGTTGTCGCAGCACTCCAGCCAGCGGAGCACCGCCAGCACCCGGCGGTGGTCGTGCTCGGTCGGCTGCAGGTCGAGCTTGGCGAAGATGCTGGACACATGCTTCTCCACCGCACCCTCGGTGACCACGAGGGCGGCGGCGAGGGCCGTGTTCGACAGGCCCTCGGCCATCAGCTTGAGTACCTCGGTCTCCCGCGGGGTGAGCCGCTCCAGCGGGTCCCGGCGGCGGACCCGGGACAGCAGCTGGGCGACCACCTCCGGGTCCAGGGCGGTGCCGCCACCGGCCACCCGGCGGACCGCCTCGATGAACTCGGTGACGTCGGCGACCCGGTCCTTGAGCAGGTACCCGACCCCGCGGGAACGCCCGGCGACCAGTTCCGTCGCGTAGTTCTCCTCGACGTACTGGCTGAGCACGAGGACCGCCGTGGACGGGTACTGCTCGCGGACCACCAGCGCCGCCCGGACCCCCTCGTCGGTGAAGGTCGGCGGCATCCGGACGTCCACGACGACCAGGTCCGGCCGGTGCGCGGTGACGGCGCGCAGGAAGGTCTCGCCGTCCCCGCAGGCCGCGACCACGTCGAAGCCGGCGTCGGTGAGCAGCCGGATCAGCCCCTCGCGCAGCAGCACCGAGTCCTCGGCGAGGACGATGCGCAGGCGGGGCTCCTCGGGGGCGGCGTCCGCCGGGCTCACCGTGCTGCCGGGACGGTCGGCGGGGGCTTGCGTGCTCACGACATGCTCCTGGGGTCGCTGGGGTCGCTGGGGGTGGCGGGACCGGGCACACCCGTGCCGGCCTGGGGGATGCCCGACTGGTGGGTGCCGGGGTGGTGGGTGCTCGGCAGAGGGGTGTCCGGCCGGTGGGTGCCGCAGTGGTGCGAACCGGTCTGTCGGGGGCCGGTGGGGGCGCTGTAGGGGTTGCGCCGTTCGGGCAGCCGCACGCTGAGCACGGTCGGTCCGCCGGCGGGGGATGACACCGCGAGGGTGCCGTCCACGGCGGCCACCCTGTCCCGCAGGCCGACCAGACCGGTGCCGCGGGTCGGGTCCGCGCCGCCCACCCCGTCGTCGGTGACCGTGACCAGCAGCCCGCCGTCGGCGCGGGTGACCTCGACCCGGGCGGACCGGGCCCGGGAGTGCTTGGCCACATTGGTGAGCGCCTCGGAGACGCAGAAGTAGGCGATCGCCTCGACCGTGGCCGACGGCCGTGGCGTGACGTCGACCCGGACGCTGACCGGCACCGGGGAGCGGGCCGCCAGCGCGGACAGTGCCGCGTCCAGGCCGCGGTCGGTGAGCACCGGCGGGTGGATGCCGCGGGCCACCTGGCGCATCTCCACGATGGCCTCCTTGGCGGCGGCATGGGCCCGGTCCAGCAGTTCCCGGACGCCCTGCGGGTCCTGGATGTGCTGCGGGGACCGGTCCAGCTTGGCCCGGGCCATCCCGAGGTCCATCGCGATCGCGACCAGCCGTTGCTGTGGGCCGTCGTGCAGGTCGCGTTCGATCCTGCGGCGCTCCAGTTCGACCGAGTCGACGGTCGCCTCCCGGGTCAGGGTGAGCGTCTGGACCCGCTGCGACAGCTCGACCACCTGCTCCGAACGGCTCGGGCCGAGCAGCCAGCGGGCCAGCGCGACATCCACCGTGATCAGGCCGCGGGCCACCAGCGGCACCACGACCAGCCCGGCCCAGCCGGCGACGACCATCGGCCAGGAGGCCGGCAGACCGGGTCCGAACGGCATGGCCAACCGGTGCTGGGGCAGCTTCTCGTCGTAGAGGGGGAGGGTGGCCAGCGCCACCGCGACACTGGTCAGGACGAGGGTCACGGTGCCGATGAGCAGGCTCCACAGCGCGCTGAGCGCCAGGTGCGCGCAGGCCCGCCAGGGCCGGGCGTCCAGCAGGTGGCGCCGCCAGGCCGGCTGTCCGACGTTCGGCGGCGGTGCCGGGCGGACCACGTGTACCCCGGCGAACGCCTCGACCCGGAACCGCTCGAACGCCGCCATCCCCATCGCGGCCAGCAGCGCGGCGGCGGTGATCGGAATCCCGACACCGAACGCCGGGATGCAGCTGATCCCCGTGACGAGGAGGACGACGATCATCAGGTAGGGGGCCGACAGCAGCAGTCCGCTGAGGAACTGCGCGATCGCCAGCCACCCCCACGCCCAGGTCCGCAGCAGAATGCTCGGGCCCGGCCGGAGCGCACCGGGTGCCGGTCCGGGCACCGGCGCGGCAGGGTGGAGGGCGGGCGTGGTGGTCACGGGGTCCACCGTAGGAGTCGGCCGGGTCCGCCGGGATGTGGCGCTCACCCGGAGCCGGGGTGGGGATTCCCCTACCGGCCGGCCGGGGGTGGGGCTGCCCCCACCCCGGTGTCCGGGCAGACCCCACCGTCGTGCCGGGCCAGCCCTACCGTGAGTTCGCCGGGAGCCCGCAATGTCTCCCGCCCCGGCCGCGGCCAGGGTTGATGACCATGACCACCTCCTCCGCCACCCGGGCCGGGACCGCCCCCGAGCCCGAGAGCATGACCCTCCCGCAGACCCCCCTCGACGGCCCGGTCGCCCCCGGCGTCCGCCGCCCCCGCCGCTCGCCGGCCGCCTGGTGCGCCGAGCACCGCTGGCGCACCCTGTTCGCCTCCCTGCTGGTGCTGGCCGGTGCCGTCCTGCTGCTCGGTGGCGGGATCACCACCACCAAGCCGGACGCCCAGCTGGTCGGCGACTCCGCGGCGGCCGTGAAGGCCAGCAAGGGCGCCGACTTCGGCGAGAAGCCGACCGAGACCGTGGTGGTCACCGCCCGGCAGGGCCGGCTGGACCCGGCCGTCGCCGGAGCGGTGGGCCGGGAGCTCGCCGCCGCGTACACCGGCCTGGACGGAGTGGCCTCCGTGGGCCGCCCGACTCCCGTCCCGGACGGCCGGACGATGGTGCTCGCCGTCGCCCTGGACGCCGTGCAGGGTGCGGACAGGACCACCCCGGCCGGGCAGACCTCCCCGGCGGACGCGGTCGGCCCGATGATGTCCGCCACCGGCCGGGTCGCCGCCGCGCATCCGGAGCTGAAGATCGGCCAGGTCGGTCCGGGTTCGATCGACAAGGGTGTGGGCGAGCAGCTGAACACCGACTTCCGGCGCGCTGAGCTGTTCAGCCTGCCGGTCACCCTCGCCGTGCTGCTGATCGCCTTCGGGGCCGTGGTCGCCGCGGGCGTGCCGGTGCTGCTGGGCGTCGGTGCTGTGGCCGCCGCGCTCGGCCTGACCGCGCTGGCCTCCCGGCAGCTCACCCCGGTCGACCAGAACACCCAGAGCCTGGTGCTGCTGATCGGGCTGGCCGTCGGGGTGGACTACGCGCTGTTCGTCATCCGCCGCTCCCGGGAGGAACGGGCCGCGGGCGCCGGTGTGCGCGAGGCGATCACCCGCGCCGGTGCCACCGCCGGGCGTGCCGTGGTGATCTCCGGGATCACCGTCGTGGTGGCGATGTCCGGGATGCTGGTGGCCGGCGGGATGTACACCTCGCTGGCGATCGGCGCGATGCTCGTCGTCGGGGTCGCGGTGCTCGCCTCGGCCACCGTCCTGCCCGCCATGCTCAGCGTGCTCGGCGACAAGGTGGAGGCGCTGCGCCTGCCGTTCACCCGCCGCCGAGCGGCCCGCCGCGGGTCCGCGGACTCCGCCTGGGGCCGGCTGGCCGCCCTGGTCGCCCGCCGCCCGCTGGCCTGGACGCTGGCCGCCGGTGCCGTCCTGGTCGCCCTGGCCGTGCCCGCGCTGGGCATGAAGACCTCGCTGTCCGGGGTGGAGGGGCTGCCGCAGAACCTGTCCGTGGTCGACGCCTACAAGCGGCTCGTCGCCGCGGTCCCGCAGGACGGCACCACCGTCGACGTCGTCGTGCGGGCTCCGGCCGCCGACGCCGGTCGGGTGGACGCCGCGCTGCGGCAGGCGTTCGGCCGGGCCACCGCGACCGGCTACGTGAACAGCCCGCAGCCGAAGGTGTCCGCCTCGACCGACGGCCAGGTGCACACGCTGGCGCTCGCGGTCCCCTACGGGACGTCCGACCCGAAGCTCGGCACGGCGGTCGACGCGGTGCGTGCCGAGGTGGTCCCCGCGGTGCAGTCCTCCCTGGCCGGCGTCCCCGGCGCGCAGGTGCACGTGGGCGGCGCGGCAGCGGTCACCGACCTGACCCGGTGGATGGACGCCCGGTTGCCGTGGGTGGTCGGCTTCGTCCTGGTGCTGACCTTCGTCGTGATGCTGCTGTCGTTCGGGTCTCCGTGGCTGGCCGCCGCCACGGTCGGGCTGAACCTGCTGTCGGTCGGTGCGGCCTACGGTGTGATGACCCTGGTGTTCCAGCACGGCTGGGGTGAGGGCCTGCTCGGCTTCACCTCGATCGGGTCGATCGCCGCCTGGCTGCCGCTGCTGATGTTCGTCATCCTGTTCGGGCTGTCGATGGACTACCACGTGTTCGTGGTGTCCCGGGTCCGGGAGGCGTACTCCGCCGGGCACGACCCGCGGACCGCGGTCCGGCTCGGTGTGGCCCGTTCCGCCGGTGTGGTCACCAGCGCGGCGGCCGTGATGGTCGCGGTGTTCGCGATCTTCGGCACCCTGTCGATGCTGGAGATGAAGGAGCTCGGGGTCGGCCTGGCCACGGCGGTGTTCCTGGACGCCACCCTGGTCCGCGGCATCATGTTGCCCGCGGTGCTGGCCCTGCTCGGCCGGCGGGCGCACAGTTGGCCGCGCTGGATCCCGGTGCTGCACCACTGATCGGGGACCACTGACCCCGGCGGAGGGGAGGATCGGGCCCGGACGCGACGGCGTCCGGGCCCGATCCGCATCCGCTCGACGGTGGCCGCCGGTAGCCTGCCCGGCGTGCCCGACGACCTGCCCGAGCTGGCCTCGGCCGTGCTCGACGTGGTCGACCTGATCCCGCCGGGGCAGGTGCTGACCTACGGCGACGTCGCCGAGTACGTCGGCGGCGGCGGGCCCCGGCAGGTCGGGCAGGTGATGGCCCGCTGGGGCGGTGCGGTGGCCTGGTGGCGGGTGCTCAAGGCCGACGGGTCGCCCCCGCCGGGGCATGAGGACCAGGCCCTGCAGCAGTACCGCCGGGAGGGCACTCCGCTGCGCCCGGACGGCCGCCGCGTCGACCTGCGGCGGGCCCGCTGGGACGGGGTGACCCGGTGACCGACCCGCAGGCCGTCGCCGGTGGGGTCCGGAATGCCGGTGAGGTCCGGGTGGCGCAGCGGGAGCAGGTCCGGCTGGTCCGGCGGCCGTCCCCGGTCGTGGCGGGCCCGGCCGCCCTGGACCCCGCCCAGGCGGCGGTGGTCGCCCGGCGGCAGGGTGAGGGTCCGCTGGTCGTGCTCGGGGCACCGGGTACCGGCGTGACGACCGCTCTGGTCGAGGCCGTGGTGGCCCGGGTCGAGCGGGACGGGGTGCCCGCCGGTGGTGTCCTGGTGCTGGCCGCGACCCGCCCGGCGGCCGCCGCATTGCGGGACCGGATCTCGGCCCGGCTGGCCCGTACCGTCCGTGAGCCGCTGGCCCGCACCCCGCACTCGTACGCCTTCGGCCTGCTGCGGCGGGCCGCGGTGCTGGACGGGGACGTCCCGCCCCGGCTGATCTCCGGTGCCGAGCAGGACCGGATCCTCGCCGAGCTGCTCGCAGGCCATGAGGCGGGCCAGGGCCGGGCACCGGACTGGCCGCCGGAGTTCGGCCCGCAGATCCGCTGCCTGCGCGGATTCCGGGACGAGCTGCGGGACCTGCTGATGCGGGCCGTGGAGCGCGGTCTCGGACCACCCGACCTGGCCGACCTCGGCCGCCGGCACGGTCGCCCGGCCTGGGTGGCCGCCGCCGGTGTGCTCGCGGAGTACCTGGACGTGACCTGCCTGGCCACCCCGGGGGCCTTCGACCCGGCCGCGATCGTCGACACCGCCGCCCTGCGCCTGGCCGACGATCCCGAGCTGTTGGCGGCCGAGCGTGGGCAGTGGCAGCTGATCGCCGTCGACGACGCCCAGGAGGCCACCGCCGCCACCCAGCGCCTGCTGGACGCGCTCGCCGGTGGCGGCCATGAGCTGAT
This sequence comes from Kineosporiaceae bacterium, assembly GCA_035719045.1. Lineage (GTDB taxonomy): Bacteria > Actinomycetota > Actinomycetes > Actinomycetales > Kineosporiaceae > DASTGO01. The sequence goes on from DASTGO010000009.1 coordinate 9,932, forward strand.
CCTCGCCGGGGACCCCGACACCGCGACCCAGGGGTTCCGGGGGGCCCGGCCGCAGCTGCTCGCCGAGGCCCCGCACCGGTTCGCCCGGGCGGACGGCACCCCGGCGCCGGTCGTCGTCCTCGGCACCGTGCACCGGCACGGTCCGGCGCTGCGCGAGGTCGCGGTGCGCGTGGTGTCCCGGATCGGCAGCGCCGGCACCGTCGCGCACCGCACCGCCCGGCCCGCCGCCGGGGACGGTGTGGCCGAGGTCCACCTGCTGCCCTCAGTTGCGCAGGAGGCCGCCTTCGTCGCGCAGCGGCTGCGCCGTCACCACCTCGAGGGTGCGCTGCCCTGGTCGGCGATGGCCGTCGTGGTCCGGTCCTCCCGGAACACCGAGCCGTTGCGGCGCGCCCTGGCCGCGGCCGGGGTCCCGGTCTCGGTACCCGCGGCGGAGTTGCCGGTCCGGGACGAGCCCGCGGTGGTCCCGCTGCGCCTGGTGCTCCGCTGCGTGGTCGATCCCGGCGCCCTCGTCGCGGAGTTGGCGGTCGAGCTGCTCGGCGGCCCGATCGGCGGGATGGACGCCGTGGCGCTGCGCCGGCTGCGGCAGGCCCTGCGCGCGGAGGAGCTGGCCGGGGAGGGCGTCCGGGCCAGCGACGAGCTGCTCGTGGAGGCGCTGGCCGACCCCGCGCGGCTGGTCACCCTGGACCCGCGGATCAGCCGCGGTGCGCGCAGGGTGGCCGCGGTGCTCGCCGCCGGGCGGGAGGCCGCCGCGGAGCCCGGCGCCAATGCCGAGACCGTGCTGTGGCGGATCTGGGAGGAGACCGGGCTGGCCGAGCCCTGGCAGCGGCAGGCGCTGGCCGGGGGCACCGCGGGGGCGAGGGCGGACCGGGCCCTGGACGCCGTCGTGGCGTTCTTCGAGGCCGCAGCCCGCTACACCGACCGCCTGCCGCGGTCCGGACCCGCGGGGTTCCTCGCCCAACTGGAGGGCCAGGACGTCCCGGCGGACACCCTCGCCGAGCGTGCCCCGGACACCGACGCGGTCGCCCTGGTCACCGCCCAGGGGGCGGCCGGGCGGGAGTGGGAGGTGGTCGCGGTCACCGGCGTCCAGGAGGGCAGCTGGCCGGACCTGCGGCTGCGCAGCTCGCTGCTCGGGGCGCAGGGCCTGGCGGACCTGCTCGACGGCCGTGCCGAACCCTCGGGGGCGGCCGGTTCGGTGGCCGCCCAGCGCCGGGCCGTCCTCGACGAGGAGCTGCGGCTGTTCCACGTCGCGGTGACCCGGGCCCGCAGCCGGCTGCTGGTCACCGCGGTCCGGGCCGAGGACGAGCTGCCCTCGCCGTTCCTCGACCTGGTCGCGCCGCTGCCGGAGGAGGTCGAGGTCCGCCCGGTGAGCGTCGTCCCCCGCGCGATGACCCTGCCCGCGGTGGTCGCCGACCTGCGGGCGCATGTGGTGGATCCGCAGACCGCGCCGGCGGTCCGGGAGGCGGCGGCCGCGCGACTGGCCCGGCTGGCGGCGGCCGGGGTGCCGGGTGCCCATCCCGACGACTGGTACGGCCTGCACGAGGTGTCCTCGACCGGTCCGCTGCGCGCCGAGGGCCAGCAGGTGCGGGTGTCCCCGTCGAAGGTCGAGCAGTTCGACCGGTGCGCCCTGCGCTGGCTGCTGGAGGTGGCCGCGGGCGGGACCTCCGGGTCGTCGTCATCCCAGGCCCTGGGTGACCTGGTGCACGAGCTGGCCGAGCTGGAGCCGTCCGGGGACGAGGCCCGGCTGCGTGCCCTGCTCGCCGAGCGGATCGGGCGGCTGGGGTTCGGCCGGAACTGGGTGGACCGCAGGCAGGCCGAACGCCTGCAGGCCATGGTGGCCAAGTTCGCCCGCTACGCCGCGCTGGCCCGGGCCGAGGGCCGGGAACTGGTCGCCGTCGAGCAGCCGGTGGAGGTCCGGGTCGGGCGGGCGGTGGTCCGCGGGACGGTCGACCGGCTGGAACGGGACGTTGAGGGCCGGCTCGTCGTGGTCGACCTCAAGACCGGTGCCCAGGCGCCGTCCAAGGCGGACCTCGCCCGGCACGCCCAGCTCGGCGTGTACCAGGTGGCGATCGAGGAGGGCGGCTTCGACCGGGTCGCCGGGAGGGCGTCGTCGCCGGACGGCGGACGGTCCGGCGGCGGGCGGCTGGTCCAGCTCGGGACCTCGCACAAGGGACCGTCGGTACAGGTCCAGGGCCCGGTGTCACAGGATCCGCGCGACCCGCACTGGGCCCGGACGATGCTCGTCGAGGCGGCCGAGGGGATGGCGGGCTCGACGTTCGCCGCCTCCGGCAACCCGCTGTGCCGCACCTGCAAGGTCCGCCGCAGCTGCCCGCTGCGGCCCGAGGGCCGGCAGGTCGGCGGGTGAGCGCGCGCAGGACCCCGGACGACGCGGGGGCGCAGCAGCTCGGCCTCGACCTCGGCGAGCTGCCGGTCGCGGTGCCCCGGCGGCGGACCCGGCCGGGACCGGCGGGTCCGGGCA
>DASTGO010000010.1:0-44435 GCA_035719045.1 Kineosporiaceae bacterium
ACGGCGCGGCGGCTTCGGTCGTAGCGTGTGAAGGGTGCGACGGGCTGGCTCACCAACCCGTCTGCCGACCGTGTGGTCTGGCCATTTATCGAGGTGCCAGCCTGTCGCATCTCGTCGCGGTGTGGCTCGAAAGAGGCGCGAACACAGTCGATCTGAAATCAGACATTCCCTCCGCGACTTCACGTCTCGTCGTAGGAGGAGGGCTGCGGATCGGCGAGGTCTGCGCGCTGCGCTGGGCGGCTGTCGACGATGCTGGCCCGACGTGGGCCCGCCGGGGCCACCTCCGGCAGCGTCGTGTTCCCCAGCCCGCTCGGACAAACCCGCGACCGTTCGAACACCACCGGAGATCTGCGCCGGGCTTTCGACCGCGCCGGCGTCTCGTGGGTCAGCTCCCACACCCTGCGCAAGACCGTGGCGACCCGCCTCGACGACGCCGGGCTCAGTGCCCGCCCGTCGCTGACGCAGGACGTGTACCTGAGCCGCAAGGTCGCCGGCCCGGCCGCGGCCCGGGTGCTCGAGATGTGAGGCGCAAAAGTGGTCGTCAAGTGGTCATGCGCGACGGCCTGATGGCCAGAGATCCCGGATTTGTGCGCCGCCAGGGACTCGAACCCCGAACCCGCTGATTAAGAGTCAGCTGCTCTGCCTGTTGAGCTAGCGGCGCAACGGGTGTTGAGGCTAGCAGGACCTCGGCCGCAGAGGGAAATCGGTTGACCGGCAAGGCCCTCGGGAGGTTCTCCCGGTCCCCTGGGTCGCAGCCCCTGCATCCCCCTCCTGACCCTGCGTCACGGTCCGGGCCACCGGGCTCCGCCGCGCTCCAGGTGGCCTCGGGACCCCAACTGGTCCCAGGAGGGCACACAGCGGCCCCACAGCGCCGTGGACAGGCATCTCCTCCCCCGAACCCCTGGGGACCCGCACCAGGCCGCCACCGGCCGACCCCTGGGGACTCACACCAGGCCGCCACCGGCGGACCCGGGCAGGAGCATGCGCACGCCGGACAGGAGGCGCTCCGGCTCGGCTGCGGCCTGAACCCGCTCGCCCGACCTCACCGCGGCCCTGTGCCTGCGGGCACGGAAGCCCCCATGCGCAGCCCGGGCCAGCCCCGGCACCTGCCTGCCGGCACGAACAGCCAGCGGGGTACTCGTACTCAGCTGCGGCGGTGCTGCACCAGGGCGGCCAGCGCCCGCTTGCGGACCCACTCCCGGGGCTCGTCCAGTTCCGACCACCGGCGCCGTACGTCGGTCATCGCCTCCTGCGCGAGCTGCGCTGCCTGGGCCGGGGGCGAACCCTCGGCCATCAGCGCGGCCAGCAACTCAGGCAGGTACTCCCGGTAGAAAGCGTCGAAGGCCTCCGGGTCGACGAACGGCTCCGGCGACCGGGCGGCTTGCCCGGCGGCCTGGCGCAGCAACGGGTTCGGTGGGAGCACCGGTCCCGACGGAGCGGGCGGCGGACTGACCAGGGCCGACTCGCTGAGCGCCTCCCAGCCTCGCGACGCGACGGGCTCGTCCGTCGGCTCGTCCGTCGGCTGGCGACGGCGGCGGCGGGCGTTGGTCAACCCCTGCTGGTAACTGTCCAGCCGGCGGCGCACCAGGCCGGCGTCGACCCGCGGCGCTTCGCCGAAGATGCTGCGTGACGTGCCGAGGTCGGTGGCCGAGGGCACCGTGTTGGCTCCCGGACGCCGTTGCGGCAGTCCGGACGTGGACAACCCGGCGACCTCGGGCTCGGCCGCGGCACGGGCGTTCGCCGCACGCCAGCCGCCGTCGTCCAGAGCGGCCCACGAACTGCCGGAACCCTCCACCGGTCCGGAGGCGAACCAGGCGGACACCGAGTCGAAGATCGGCGTCCCGACCGACAGCAGGTCCACCGTGGACAGCGGCGCATCCAGCGCGGTGTGTGTCACGGGCGGCTCCCAGGGCGGGGCGGACCCACTCCATCCGGTGCCGGAGGGTTCCCAGCCCGGAGAGGACGCCGGACCGGGCGCAGGCCCGGGGTGGACCGGGAAGGAGCCGGTCATCGGGCCCCGGGGTGACCAGGCAGGGGACGGCGCAGGCGCCGGCATCGGCCGGCCCGGGTCCCCCATCCGAGCCTGCCCGGCCAGACGCTCGGCGACCCGGCGGCGCATCGCCCAGCGCTCGGGATCCCCGTGCCCCAGCGCCCGGTTGAGCGCCAGGAAGTCGTCCGGGGACAGCGGTCCGGGGCGTCCGCGCAGTGCCGTGGTGCCGGCCTCCACGGCCGGGACCAGCATCCGCAGCGCCTCGCCTCGGGCGCCGTCGACCAGGCTCTCCGGGACTCCGATGATCTCGGCTGCCTCCGCGGTGCCGAATCCGCACATCTCCCGCAGCAGGACCGCATGACGGGTCATCTCGGGCAACCGGTCCAGGGCGTCCTGCAGCACGGTGAGCCGGGACACCTCCGGCGGGCCCCACAGCGTGGACGGCGCCGACTCGGCCAGCGCATCCCCCCAGCCGGGGCGGCCCTGGTACGCACGGTCGGCGGCGATCCGCTGCGCGCGTGCGTACAGGTAGACCTCCGGCCTGCGGTAGCCGCCGAGGCTGGGCCAGGTGGTGGCGACCTCGAGGAAGGCCTGGCCGGCCACGTCCTCGGCCTCGGCGATACCTGCTCCGCGGTCGCTGCTGCCGAGATAGGCGACGAGCCGGGCGACCTCGCGGTCATGCAGCGCGGGAACGCCGCCGTCGGGGCGTAGACCGCCGTCGAGCATCGGGTACGGGGTCTCAGCCACCATGCACAGCTCCCCGCACCTGCGGGCCACGGAGTTCAGTCATGATGCTCGTCACCGCACTGTGGCGGCCGACATCCTCCTGCTCGAGACTCGGCTGGCGGCCCTTCGACCCTTCGACGATTCCATCGCCCACCGGACCCACGAAGGGCCCGTAGGGACCGGACCAGGCTAGCGTCATCTGCCTCCGGCGTCGCCAAGGCGTTTGGGTGGAACCTCTCACCGACCGCCACCCGAGCCTCACGATCGCAACTTTCCGTCAAGCATCAAGCAACAATACGTGACCGCGAGGGGTGCCTTTCACCATGTCGCCCCTCGCGGTCGGTGATCGTGGTCGCCGTGCGGGCCGATGTGAGGCCGCCCGGCGGAGCCGACCGCCGCACCCGATCAGCGCGGGGAGGCTTCCGCGCGGCGCTTGGTCCAGACGTCGAAGGCGACCGCGGCCAGCAGGACGACGCCCTTCACCAGCATCACCCGCTCGCTCGGGGACCCGATCAGGGACATCCCGTTGTTGATCACTCCCATGATCAGGCCGCCGGTGATCGCGCCCGCCACCTTCCCGACGCCGCCCTGGACGGCCGCCCCGCCGATGAACGAGGCCGCGATCGCGTCCAGCTCGAAGTTCGTCCCGGCGGTCGGCCCGGCCTGGTTGAGCCGGCCCGCGAAGATCACTCCGGCCAGCGCCGCCAGCACGCCCATGTTGACGAAGATCCAGAAGGTCACCCTCCGGACGTCCACCCCGGACAGCCGGGCAGCCTGGAGGTTCCCCCCGACGGCATAGATGTGGCGGCCGAACACCGTCCGCCCGGCGATCGCGCTGTACCCCAGCACGAGACCGGCCAGCAGCACCAGCACCCAGGGCAGGTTCTTGAACCGGGCGAGCTGGACCACCAGGAACAGCACCCCGGCCGCGGCCCCGACCATCTTCAACGCGAACAGCGGCAACGGGTCCACGGCCTGCCGGTAGCTCAGCCGCGCAGCCCGGGCCCGCCACTGGGTCACCACGATGCCGCCCACCGCGACCAGCGCGACCAGGATGCTGAACAGGTCCGCACCGCCGAGCGGCCCGAGGCCGATGTTGCCGAGGTAGCCCGCGGTGAAGCCGTTGGACAGGGTGCGCACCGGGTCCGGGAACGGGCCGATGCCCTGATTGCCGAGCACGGTCAGGGTCAGCGCCCGGAAGACCAGCATTCCCGCCAGGGTGACGATGAACGCCGGAATCCCGAAGTAGGCCACCCAGTAGCCCTGCCAGGCCCCGATCACCGCCCCGAAGACCAGCGTGATCAGCAGGGCCACGGGCCACGGCACGTCGTGGTTGACCATGAGCACGGCCGCGACCGCACCGCTGACAGCCACCAGCGAACCGGCGGACAGGTCGATGTGCCCGGCGATGATGATGAGGATCATCCCGATGGCAAGGATGAGGATGTAGCTGTTCTGCACGATGATGTTCGAGATGTTCTGCGGCTGTAGCAACGCCCCGTCGGTGAGGAGCGAGAAGAGCACGACGATCAGCAGGAACGCGACGTAGATGCCGCTCTCCCGCACGTTGAACGAGAGTCGGCGACCGCCGCGGGAGACGGAGGCCTCGCCCTCGCCGGTCGACGGGCTGTCGATCCCGGTCGGCGCGATGCTCATGCGGACTGCTCCTGTTCCATGGTCATGTAGTGCATGAGTTGCTCCTGCGTGGCGTGCTCGCGGTCCACCTCACCGGTGATCCGGCCACCGGAGAGGGTGTAGATCCGATCGCACAGTCCGAGCAGCTCCGGCAGTTCGGAGGAGATGAGCAGGATGGCCTTCCCCTCGTCCGCCAGGCGGTTGATGATCGTGTAGATCTCGTACTTGGCGCCCACGTCGATGCCGCGGGTGGGTTCGTCGAGGATGAGCACATCGGGATCCGTGAAGATCCACTTCGACAACACGACCTTCTGCTGGTTGCCGCCGCTCAGCTTCCCCGCGCCGACGAGCACGTTGGGCGCCTTGATGTTCAGGTCCTGCCGGTAGCGGGCGGCCACGTCGTACTCGCGGTTGTCGTCGACCCAGCCGCCCCGGGCGAGTTTCGCCAGCGCCGCCGACGACACGTTCCGCTTGATGTCCGCGATCAGGTTGAGGCCGTAACGCTTGCGGTCCTCGGTGGCGTAGGCGATGCCGTTGGCGATGGCCGCGCGGACGCTGTGCACGTCGATCGGCGTGCCGTCCTTGAGCACCCGCCCGGAGATCCCGGTCCCCCAGCTGCGGCCGAAGATGCTCATCGCCAGCTCGGTACGCCCGGCACCCATCAGGCCGGCCAGCCCGACGATCTCGCCGCGCCGCAGGACCAGGTTCGCCCCGGCCACCACGACCCGTCCGTGCTGGGTGGGGCTGTGCACGGTCCAGTCCTCCACACGGAGGATCTCCGACCCGATCCGGGGCTCCCGCGGCGGGAACCGGTGGTCGAGGTCCCGGCCGACCATCGACCGGATGATCCGTTCCTGGCTGACCCCGTCACCGGCCATGTCGAGGGTCTCGATGGTGCGCCCGTCCCGCAGCACGGTGGTGCGGTCGGCGATCTCCTCGATCTCGTTGAGCTTGTGGCTGATGATGACGCTCGTGATGCCCTGGGCCTGCAGCCCGCGCAGCAGGTCCAGCAGGTGTTCGGAGTCGTCGTCGTTCAGCGCGGCCGTCGGCTCGTCGAGGATGAGCAGCTTCACCTTCTTGCTCAAGGCCTTCGCGATCTCGACGAGCTGCTGCTTGCCGACGCCGAGGTCCTGGATCCTCGTCACCGGGTTCTCGGCCAGCCCCACCCGGTGCAGCAGCTCGGCGGCGACGGCATTGGTGCGGTTCCAGTTGATCAGGCCCCGGCTGGCCTGCTCGTTGCCGAGGAAGATGTTCTCGGCGATGGACAGCTGCGGCACCAGGGCCAGTTCCTGGTGGATGATGACGATGCCGCGGTCCTCGCTGTCGCGGATCCCGCCGAACGCGCAGGGTGCGCCGTCGAACTCGATCTCACCCTCGTAGGAGCCGTGCGGGTACACCCCGGACAGCACCTTCATCAGGGTGGACTTCCCGGCGCCGTTCTCCCCGCAGATGGCGTGGATCTCGCCCTGCCGGACCGTGAGGTTGACGTCCTCCAGCGCCGTGACGCCGGGGAAACGCTTGGTGATCCCCCTCATGTGCAGGATGTCATTGCTCATGGGCTGGTGCCTCCGCCCGCGGTGGAACGGGCTGTCGTCGGGTGTTCGCGGTGGCCGCCCCCGCCGTCCGGCACGCGGGTGACCGGACGGACGGCGGGGGCGGCGGCGGCACGTGGCTGCCGGGAGACGGCCCGGCCGCGGCGATGGTGCGGGATCAGCCGAGCTGGCTCTGGGTGTAGTAGCCCGCCCCGACCAGCACCGAGCTGTAGTTCGACTTGTCGACGATCACCGGCTGCAGCAGCTGCGACGGGACCACCTTGATGCCGTTGTTGTAGTCCTTGGTGTTGTTCACCTGCGGCTGCTTGCCCTTGAGCACGTCATCGGCCATCGTCACGGTGACCTTGGCCAGCTCACGGGTGTCCTTGAAGATCGTCGAGTACTGCTCGCCGGCGATGATCGACTTCACGCTGGCCAGCTCGGCGTCCTGCCCGGTGACCACCGGGTACGGCTGACCGGCGGTGCCGTAGCCGTTGCTCTTCAGCGCCGACAGGATGCCGATGGACAGGCCGTCGTAGGGGGACAGCACGCCCTGGACCTTGGTCCCGCTGCTGTAGGTCTTGGTGAGCAGGTCCTCCATCCGCTTCTGCGCCGTGGCCGGGTCCCACCGCAGGATGGCGACGGTCTTGAAGTCGGTCTGCCCGCTCTTGACCACGAGCTTGCCGGAGTCGATGAACGGCTTGAGGGTGTCCATCGCCCCGTTGAAGAAGAAGGTGGCGTTGTTGTCGTCCGGCGAGCCGGCGAACAGCTCCACGTTGAACGGACCCTTGGCGTCGCCGTCGGTGCCGTCCGCCTTCTTCAGGCCCAGCCCGGTGAGCAGGGAGGTCGCCTGCTCCACCCCCACCTTGTAGTTGTCGAAGGTGGCGTAGTAGTTGACGTTCGGGCTGTTGCGGATCAGCCGGTCGTAGGCGATGACCGGGATCTTCTTGTCCGCCGCCTCCTGCAGCTGCGTGGTGATCGCGGTGCCGTCGATCGAGGCGATGACGAGAACCTTCGCACCCTTGGTGATCTGGTTCTCGATCTGGTTCACCTGGGTCGGGATGTCGTTCTCCGCGTATTGCAGGTCGACCTTGTACCCGAGCTTCTCCAGTCCGGCCTTGAGGTTGTCCCCGTCGTGGATCCAGCGCTCGGAGGACTTCGTCGGCATGGTGACCCCGATCAGGGCACCAGCCGAGCCGCTGCTGCTGGAGGACGCGGTGTCGGTCGTCTTCGCGCTGGAACCGCAGGCGGCCAGTCCGAGGGCGAGGACCAGGCCGAGGCCGGCTGTAGTGGCTCGACGCAGTCGCATGGTTCTCCTTAGGGAATGGTGTGACGACAGCAGGGCCTGAGCTGTCGGTGGTTCGTCCGCCCCCGGACCCGGTGGGTGGCCGGGGAACCGGGAGCGGCACTGGGCCGGCCGCCGTGGCGGTCGGCGCGATCAGGGGTTCTCAGCGCACGCCCGGCAAGCCCGCACCCAGGCGGTAGTAGGCGGCGTTCCAGCGCAGCCTGTCCGCGAAGTCGCCCACGGTGGTGCCGGCGTCGATCAGCGCCAGCTCCGTGGAGAGCATGCCAGCCAGGTCGCGCAGGGTCTCGGTGTCGATCGCCTGGGTCAGCACGGTGTGGTGCGGGCCGCCGGCGGTCAGCCAGGACTCCGTCGACACCGAGAACGAGGGCCGCGGCTTCCACACCGCGTGCGCGACCGGCAGCCTCGGCAGCGCCTCGTCCGGCGGCACGACGTCGATCTCGTTGGCCACCAGGCGGAAGCGGTCCCCGAGGTCGGACAGCCCGACGACGACCGCGGGACCGGAACGGGCCGTGAACACCAGCCGGACCGGGTCCTCCCGGCCGCCGATGCCGAGCGGGTGGATCTCGCAGGACGGCTGCGCCTCAGCGATACTCGGGCAGACCTCGAGCATGTGGGCGCCGAGGATCTTCGGCTCCCCCGGGCCGAAGTGGTAGGTGTAGTCCTCCATGAACGAGGTGCCCAGGCCGGTACCCGCCCCGGCGGCCTTGAGGGTGGCCAGCAGAGTGGCCGTCTTCCAGTCCCCCTCGCCGCCGAAGCCGTAACCGTCGGCCATCAGCCGCTGCACGGCCAGACCGGGCAGCTGACGCAGCCCGCCGAGGTCCTCGAAGTTCGTGGTGAAGGCGCCGAAGCCGCCCTCGGTGAGGAAGTCCCGCAGCCCGGCCTCGATCCGGGCCGCGTACCGCAGCGACTCGTGCCGCGGCGAGCCCCCGGCCAGCTCCGGGGCCAGCCGGTACAGGTCGGCGTACTCCTTGACCAGCTCGTCGACGCGGACGTCCGGCACGGCGTCCACCCTGGCCACCAGATCGTTGACGCCGTAGGTGTTCACCGAGACGCCGAACCGCAGCTCGGCCTCGACCTTGTCCCCCTCGGTGACCGCGACGTTGCGCATGTTGTCACCGAACCTGGCCAGCCGCAGCGACCGCAGCGTGTTCAGGCCGAGCGCCGCCCGGGTCCAGCGGCCGACCCGGGCCACCACCTGCGGGTCGCTGACGTGCCCGGCGACGGTCTTGCGGGTGACCCCGAGCCGGGTCTGCACGAAGGCGAACTCGCGGTCGCCGTGTGCGGCCTGGTTGAGGTTCATGAAGTCCATGTCGATGGTCGCCCACGGCAGGGACACGTTCACCTGGGTGTGCAGGTGCAGCAGGGGCTTGCGCAGCAGGTCCAGGCCGCTGATCCACATCTTCGCCGGGGAGAACGTGTGCATCCAGGCGATGACGCCGATGCACTGCGGGTCGTGGTTGGCCTCGTCGAGGCGGGTGCGGATCGACGCGGAGTCGGTGAGCACCGGCTTCCAGACCACTTCCGCGACCAGTTCCCCGCTACCCGTGAGCACCCCGGCGATCTGCTGGGACTGCTCCGCCACCTGGGCGAGGGTCTCGGGACCGTACAGGTGCTGGCTGCCGGTGAGGAACCAGACCTGCGGGCGGGCGGCTGGCGCCGCGGGTGTCGTCATGGTGGTGGCCTCCTCAGCCGGTGCGATGCCTCGCGGTTCGGTGCCTGGGGCGGTGCAGGTGGACGGTGTGCGGGACGGAGGGCTCTTCCAGGCGGTCGAAGGGTCAACCCTGGCCGTACACGTTCTGGTAGCGGGCGTACAGGGCGTCGAGGTCGGACTGCGCGATCGCCTGCGGGACGCCGAGCTGCCGGGCGATGTGCACCGTGCGGGCGACGTCCTCGCACATCACGGCGGCCTTCACCGCCTCCCGGGCGGTGCGCCCGATGGTGAACACCCCGTGGTTGCGCATGAGCACGGCCGGGGACCTGCTGTCGCTCAGGGTGTCCACGATGCCCTGGCCGATGGAGTCGTCCCCGATCAGGGCGAAAGGGCCGACCGGGATCTCCCCGCCGAACTCGTCGGCGATCGCGGTCAGCACGCACGGAACCGGCTCGGCACGCGCCGCCCACGCGGTGGCGTAGGTGGAGTGTGTGTGCACCACACCACCCACCTGCGGCATGTGCCGGTACACGTAGGCGTGTGCGGCGGTGTCCGAGGACGGGGCGAGGTCGCCGTCGACGAGCCGGCCGTACAGGTCCGTCACGACCATCGACTCCGGGGTCAGGTCGTCGTACGAGATGCCGGAGGGCTTGATCACCATCAGGTCCGCGCCCGGCACCCGTGCGGACACGTTCCCTGCGGTCCACACCACCAGGCCGTTGCGCACCAGTTCGGCGTGCAGGCGGGACACCTGCTCGCGCAGGGCGGCGACGGTGGCGGCCACCTCCATGGTGAGCGTCATCGGGCGAGCACCTCCCGGCGCAGGTCACGCAGCTCGTGCATGACGTCGTCCCCGCCACGGCCGAAGTGGTCGTGCAGGCGGTGGTAGGCGGCGAAGAGCCGGTCGTACACGGCGCCGGCCGCCGGGTCCGGGGTGTAGACCCCGCGGGTGACCCGGCCCATCACGGCGGCGGCGGCCGGCACATCCGGGTAGGCCCCGGCGGCGACCGCGGCGTGGATGGCCGAGCCCAGCGCCGGCCCCTGGTCGCTGTCCACCACCGACAGCGGCAGCTGCAGCACGTCCGAGTAGACCTGCATCAGGAACCGGTTCTTCACCAAGCCCCCGGTGACGACCAGTTCGGTGACGGGAACCCCGGCACCGGTGAAGGCCTCGACGATGGTCCGGGTGCCGAATGCGGTGGCCTCGATGAGCGCCCGGTAGACGTCCTCGGGACGGGTCGCCAGCGTGAGACCGAGCACCACCCCGGAAAGGTCGTGGTCGACCAGCACCGAACGGTTGCCGCTGTGCCAGTCCAGGGCGACCAGTCCGTGCTCCCCCGGCCGCTGCCGCGCGGCCAGTTCGGTCAGGTGCTCGTGCACCGAGATTCCTTGCGCCGCAGCGGCTTGCGCATACGAGGCCGGGACCGAGGTCTCGACGAAATGCCCGAAGATGTCCCCGACGCCGGACTGTCCCGCCTCGTAGCCCCAGGCTCCGGCGACGATCCCGCCGTCGACGACCCCGCACATCCCCGGGATCTCCTGAACGGTCCGGCCGTTCATGATGTGGCAGGTCGAGGTGCCCATGATGGCGACCATCAGGCCCGGCTCCAGCGCGTCCGCCGCCGCCGCGGTGACGTGGGCGTCGACGTTGCCGACGGCCACGGCGATCCCCTCCGGCAGGCCGGTCCACGCCGCGGCCCGCGCGGTGAGGGCGCCCGCGGCGGAGCCCAACTGTCCCAGCGGGTGCTCCAGCTTGTCGGCGACGAAACCGGCGAAGGCGGGGTTGAGCTCGCGCAGGTAGTCCTCGCCGGGATGGCGGCCGTCCTGCAGGATCCCCTTGTACCCGGCGGTGCAGGCATTGCGGACATAGCCGCCGGTGAGCTGCCAGACGATCCAGTCGGCGGCCTCGACCCAGAACCGCATCGCGGAGTAGACCTCGGGGTCCTCCTCCAGCACCTGCAGGGCCTTGGCGAACTGCCACTCGGAGGAGATCTTCCCGCCGTAGCGGCCCAGCCAGGGCTCCTGACGCTCGCGGGCCAGGTCGTTGATCCGGTCGGCCTGCGGCTGCGCGGCGTGGTGCTTCCACAGCTTCACGTAGGCGTGGGGGCGCGAGGCGAACTCCGGCAGCTCACACAGCGGCGTGCCGTCCTCCAGGGCGGGCAGCACGGTGCAGGCGGTGAAGTCCGTGCCGATCCCGATCACCCGGGACGGGTCCACCCCGGCTGCCGCGACCGCCGCCGGGACTGCCTCACGCAGGACGTCCACGTAGTCCGCGGGGACCTGCAGCGCCCAGTCCGCCCCGAGCCGGGTGGCGCCGTCCGGGAGAGTCTGGGTGAGCACCCCGTGCCGGTACTCGTGGACCGCGGACCCCAGTTCCGCGCCGTCGCTCACCCGCACGACCACGGCACGCCCGGACAGGGTGCCGTAGTCGACGCCCACCACATAGGCCTCGCCAGGACCGGCCACGTCGCCTCCAGCGGGTCGAGATCTCACTCGGAGGGCTCCCGCCGCTCCGCAATTAGCTTGATTGTTAGCGCTCACATCTAGCTCGGTCAACCCTTGGCAGTAACAATCCCGCAACACGCCGAGTCGACTAAGTGCCTGATCTGACTGCGAAGACCCCACCCGAACCAGAATCATCCGGGTCCTCACGGCATGTCAGAACCTTCCCCCTTGAGCGCAGTGTTGGGCGCGCTAACATGATGGTTCTCGATCACCACGCGCCAGGAGCGGCACCCACCGCACAGCGGCCGATGGTGCACCATTGAGGAGATGACAACGTCCCCCGTGCCCGGAGCAACGCGTAGCCGCGAGCCCGCCATGACCGACGTGGCCGCCCTTGCCGGCGTGTCGCACCAGACGGTCTCGCGCGTGCTGAACAACCACCCGAACGTCCGGGAGCGGACCCGGGTGAGGGTGCTGGCCGCCATCGCAGAACTCGGGTACCGCCCCAACCGGGCGGCCAAGGCTCTGGTCACGGGTCGTTCCCAGATCATCGGGGTGGTGGCTCAGAGCTCCACCCTGTTCGGCCCCGCGTCACTGCTGGCGGCCTTCGGGATCGCCTCCGCCGAGGCCGGTTTCGCGGTGAGCGTGGCCAGCATCCGGCAACTCGACCGGGCATCCTTCCAGGAGGCCGTCGAACGTCACCTCGACCAACGGGTCTCGGGCATCGTCGTCATCGCGCCCGTCGAAACCGCCAGCGAGGCGATCCAGTCGGTCGCCGAGGACGTTCCGCTGGTGATGATCGACGGTGACCCCACCGTGCCCCGCCCGCTGGTGACCGTGGACCAGGCCGAGGGCGCCCGGCTGGCCACCCGGCACCTGCTCGACCGCGGACACGAAACCGTCTGGCACGTCTCGGGTCCGGGCGAGTGGTTCGACAGCCGGGGCCGGATCGAGGGCTGGCGCCGGACCCTGACCGACGCCGGCGCCGAGGTGCCGCCGATCCTCCCCGCCTCGGACTGGTCGGCAGCGTCCGGCTACCAGGCGGGGCAGATGCTCGCCCGGATGCCGGAGGTCAGCGCGGTCTTCGCAGCCAACGACCACCTGGCCCTGGGGATCCTGCGCGCCCTGCACGAACGTGGCCGGTCGGTGCCGGACCAGGTCAGCATCGTCGGTTTCGACGACGTTCCGGAATCCGGGTACTTCATTCCCCCGCTCACCACCGTCCGCCCTGAATTCGATGAGGTCGCCCGGACCAGCCTGCGGCTCGTGCTGGAACACCTCAGCGAGGACTGCCCGCCGCCGGTCACCCCGCGGCACGTCTCGATCCCCCCGGTGCTGGTCGAGCGGAACAGCGTCCGCCCCCCGCACTGATACGGACCGGTGCCGGCCGGGGAGCCGGCCGCCCCGAGGTATGGGGCCGGGGCGCGCCCGGTTCCGGCCCGCTCCACTGCGCGCGCCAGGTATCCACGGTGACTGCGAGGACGCCTGCGGCGTGGAGGATCATGCCCCCACCACGCGGGCGGCTCAGCCCGTGGTCACCGGTTGCGCCAGCTTCTTGGTCCGCCGGGCGCTGATCGCTCGCTGCAACAGGATGAAGACCAGGAGCAGGACGCCGATCGAGATCTTCGTCCACCAACTGCTCAACGTGCCCTGGAAGTTGATGAAGGTCTGGATCAGCCCGAAGACGAGCACGCCGATCACCGTGCCGACCACGTAGCCGTAGGCGCCGGTGAGCAGGGTCCCGCCGATGACGACCGCGGCGATCGCGTCCAGTTCCCCGCCGACCTGGCTCAGGCTGTACCCGGACAGCAGGTAGAAGGCGAACAGCAGACCGCCCAGGGAGGAGCAGAACCCGCTGATCGTGTAGACGGCCACCTTCGTCCGGCCGACCTGCAGGCCCATCAGCTTCGCGGACTGGTCGCTGCCGCCGACCGCATACACGCCGCGACCGAACCGGGTGTTGTGCAGCACGAACACCGCGACCGCCACCACGACCAGGGCGATCACCACACTCGGCGAGATGTGCAGACCGCCGGGCAGCGGGAGTTCCGTCTGGGCCAGCCAGACGTAGGTCTTGTTCTTGATCGAGATCGAGTCCGTGCTGATCACGTAGCAGAGGCCCCGGGCGAAGAAGAGCCCCGCCAGCGTCATGATGAACGGCTGGATCTCGAAGAAGTGGATCGCGCAGCCCATCAGGAAGCCGAGCAGCGAACCGACCAGGAGCACCAGCAGCATCACCACCGGTGCCGGCCAGTGCGCCTTCTCCAGCAGGGCGGCGGAGATCATCGTCGACAGTCCCACCACCGAACCGACCGACAGGTCGATCCCGCCGGTGAGGATGACGAAGGTCATCCCGACGGCCACCACGAGCAGGTAGGCGTTGTCAATGAACAGGTTGAGGAACACCTGCCCCGACCCGAACCCCGCGAACTTGAACGACCCGACGCCGAACATCCCGAGGAAGACGAACAGGGTGGCCAGCACCGGCACGAACTTCTGCGGCGGCCGGTAGGACAGCACCGACGCCAGCGGACCCTGGCCCTGCGTGGTGGTCGTGACGCTCATGCCGACACCTCCGTGGACGACTCGGACACGGGCGTGGTGGATGCCCCGGCCGACACCGGTGCGGGGATCTGCCCTGGGGCTGCACCACGCCCGCGGCGGAACACCTTCGCCCGGAAGGCCGGCGACTGCAGCAGGCAGACCGCCGTGACGACGAGCGACTTGAACAACATGTTCGTCTCCGGCGGGATCCCGCTGGTGTTGATCGTCGTGATCAGGGTCTGGATCACCAGGGCGCCGACCACGGTGCCGCCGATCGAGAACCGGCCGCCGGTCAGCAGGGTGCCGCCCAGGACCACGGCGAGAATGGCGTCCAGTTCGATGAACAGGCCCGCGTTGTTGCCGTCCGCGGCGCTGGTGTACGAGCTGATCATGAGCCCCGCCATGCCCGCGGTGAGCCCGCAGAACGCGTAGGCCAACCAGATCAGGCCGCGCCAGCGGACCCCGGCCAGGCGGCTGGCCTCGGTGTTGCCGCCGATCGCCTCGATCAGCACGCCCAGGGCCGTCCGCCGGATCACCAGCGCCGCAACCCCGACCACGGCCAGGGCGATCAGCATCGGGACCGGCAGGGTCAGCCAGTACCCGCTACCGATCACCTTGAACGGGTCACTCCTCACCTCGAGGGTGTAGCCGCCGGTGATGAGCTGGGCGATACCACGCCCGGCCACCATGAGGATCAGGGTCGCAATGATCGGCTGGATCCCCAGCCCCGCCACCAGCAGGCCGTTCCACAGGCCGAGGACGAGGGACAGGACCAGGGCCAACGCCATCGCGGTGAACAGCCCGCTCACGCTGTTCGGGTCCTTCAGGTGGCTCATCTGCTGGGCGGCCAGTGCACCGCTGATCGCCACCACGGCACCCACCGACAGGTCGATGCCCTTGGTCGCGATGACGACGGTCATCCCCAGACCCACCAGCATCAACGGCGCCGCGTTGCTCAGGATGTCGATGACGCTTCCGTACAGGTGACCCTGCTTCATCTCGATGTCGAGGAAGCCGGGCGTGAAGAACAGGTTCCCGACGAGCATCGCCACCAGCGCCACCAGCGGCCAGAACAGGCGGTGCCCGCTGGCAGCCACCAACTTCTGCTTGATCATGACCGCGCTCCGCTCGCGATGGTCTCCATGACGACGGAGGCGTCGACGCCCTCGCCGTTGGTCAGCTCGGCCACCATCCGTCTGTCCCGCAGGACGGCGATCCGGTGGCTCAGTCGCAGTACCTCCTCCAGTTCGGCGGAGATGAACAACACCGCCATGCCGCCGGAGGACAGCTCCACGACCAGCCGCATGATCTCCGACTTGGCCCCGATGTCGATGCCCCGCGTCGGCTCGTCGAGGATCAGCAGCTTCGGCTCCGCGATCAGCCAGCGCGCCAGCAGCACCTTCTGCTGGTTGCCGCCGCTGAGACTGCCCACGACGGCCTCGGGATTGGCGGGACGGATGCGCAGCGCGTCGATGTACTTCTCCACCAGCTCGTCCTGGCGCCGCCGGGGCACCGGACGGGCCCAGCCGCGGCGGGCCTGCAGAGCGAGGATGATGTTCTCCCGGACGGTCAGGTCCAGGATCAGCCCCTCGGTCTTGCGGTTCTCCGGGCACAGCGCGACGCCATGGCTCATCGCCACCCGCGGAGTGCGCACGGAGGCCGGTTTGCCGCCCAGGGCAAGGGTTCCCGAGTCCGCGTGGTCGGCGCCGAACAGCAGCCGGGCGGCCTCGGTCCGCCCCGATCCGAGCAGACCGGCGAACCCGACCACCTCACCCTCGTGGATGGTCAGCGAGAACGGGTCGACCGAACCCCTACGTCCCAGGCCGTCGGCGGCCGCGACGACAGGGACGCCGCTGAAGTCCTTCGCGGTGTCCGACCGTTCCTCCAGCTCGGCCAGGCCCTTGAGTTCCTCGCCGAGCATCTTGGTCACCAGGTCGACCTGGGTCAGTTCGCTCATCGGGTACTCCCCGACCAGCCGGCCGTTGCGCAGCACGGTGGTCCGGTCGGCGACGGCGAAGACCTGGTCGATGAAGTGCGTGATGAACAGGACCGCCATGCCCTCGGCGCGCAGCCCGCGGATCACCCGGAACAACTGCTCGACCTCGGAGGGGTCCAGACTCGAGGTCGGCTCGTCGAGGACCAGCACCTGCGCCTCGACGTCCAGGGCACGGGCGATCGCGACCAGCTGCTGCACCGCGATCGAGTGCTCCCCGAGGTCGGAGGAGACATCGATGTCCAGGTCCAGGCGCTGCACGAGTTCCTCGGCACGCCGACGCAGCTGCGGCCAGAGGATGCGGCCGAAGCGGCGGGGCTCCCGGCCGAGCAGGATGTTCTCCGCCACGGAGAGGTTCGGGCAGAGGTTGATCTCCTGGTACACCGTGCTGACCCCCGCCCGCTGCGCGTCGAGGGGGCTGGAGAACCGGACCGGCTGCCCGCGCAGCTCGATCCGTCCGGCATCGATGTCGTAGACCCCGGTGAGCACCTTGACGAGGGTGGACTTCCCCGCGCCGTTCTCGCCCATCAGGGCGTGCACCTCGCCGGGGAACAGCCGGAAGTCGACGTCGCTGAGCGCCTTGACTCCCGGGAAGACCTTGGAGATCCCGGTCATGGTGACGATCGGGGTGGACTCGCCCATGCGTCCTCGCTCCTTCGTCGGCGTGAGCGCCTCGCCCTGATGGGGCCCGGCTGGTGCCAGGCCCCATCGGGAGCGATGCGTCAGTACTTACGGGTGGGCAGGGCGGTCTTCGCCTGAGTGGAGTCGAACTCGGACTCGTTGGTCTTGATCCACTTCTCGACCGACTGACCCGCCAGCACCTTCTTGGCGGTGTCCATCAGTTGTGGGCCGAGCAGCGGGCTGCACTCGACGATGTAGTTGATCTTGCCGTCGGACAGTGCCTGCATGCCGTCGTGCACGGCGTCGATCGAGATGATCTTGATGTCCTTGCCCGGCACCTTGCCGGCCGCCTCAATGGCCTCGATGGCACCCAGGGCCATGTCGTCGTTGTGCGCGAAGAGCAGGTTGATGTCCGGGTGCGCCTTGAGGAAGGCAGTCATGACCTGCTTGCCGCCGGCACGGGTGAAGTCACCGGTCTGCGAGGCGATGAGGTTGAACTTCTTGTCGGTGACGACGGAGAAGAAGCCCTTCTTCCGCTCGATCGCCGGCGCCGAACCAGTGGTTCCCTGCAGTTCGGCGATGTTCACCGTCGCCGCGTCGGCGAACTCCTTGTTCACCCAGTTGCCCGCCTTCACGCCTTCCTGCGTGAAGTCCGACCCGACCAGGGTGACGTACAGCGAGGGGTCGGAGTCGACCGAACGGTCGGTCAGGATGACCGGGATCTTGGCGTCCTTGGCCTCCTTCAGCACGGTGTCCCACCCCGTGGTGACGACCGGCGAGAAGGAGATGACGCTGACCTTCTGCTGGATGAAGCTGCGGAGCGCCTTGATCTGGTTCTCCTGCTTCTGCTGAGCGTCGGAGAACTTGAGGTCCACCGCGGCGTCCTTGGCGGCGGACTTGATCGACTCGGTGTTGGCCGAACGCCAGCCACTCTCGGACCCGACCTGGGAGAAGCCCAGGACGAGCGGCTTGTTCCCAGCGGCCGACGAGGATCCGCCGGCGCCACCACTGCTCGATCCACCGCAGGCTGCCAGCGCAAGGACGAGCACACCGGCCAACGAGACGCTGATCTTTCTCAACATGTGTCGACACTCCCTTATGTCGGACTTGCGCTCGACCTCCGCCGGTCGAAGTGCTCGGGTAGTGATGCATCCCCTCCGGCGCGTCTTCCCTGTCAGCGCAGGGGCTGAATTGTTAGCGCTAACAGTTGGGGGAAAGTGTGGACGCTCGCGTGACGGACCGTCAAGGCTACGTTTCCGAATCGTTGCCAACCTGAGCCCTCAGGCTGAGGGCCAGGGGTATTGACGACAGTCGATGCACGCACACCGCCGGCGGACCAGGCCCCGATGTGAGGTGCCGGACCGTCCACTCGATCCGCCGCCGGGCACAGCGCGTGAGCGTTAACATGACACGCGGGCCGAGGACCGCACGTGGCGGCCGCACCACGACCTCGTCCACGACGACGATGAGGGGCCGCGCCACCGGACCGGGTGCGGGTCCGGCGGCGCCTGGATGGCGACCACGGCAGCGGGTCCGGCCCCGCACCCGGGTGATGACCACGGTTGCGGGTACCGTGGCGGGGACTTGCCGGCCGAGAGTCCGGGGCGGGCAGCGGCCCAAGGGTCCGGACGGCAGAGACGACGGAAAGGCGGCGGATGGGCTCCCTCGGGTGGAGGCCCCCGGCGGGACCGCCCTCCCCGGGCGAACCGGTGCCGGGCTCCTTGTTCCCCGCACCGGCCGAACCGTTCCCGCCCGCACACCAACACCTCCCGACCTCCGCCGAACCATTCCCACCGCCCGGTGCGCCCGCCCCCACCGCCCGGGCGAAGGCCGTGCGGCCGCCGCGGCGACGGCGCTCGGTCCACCTGATCGCCCTCGCGGTGGTGTCCCCGCTCACCGCGGGACTGCTGCTCGCGGCCTTCCCGTCCAGCGGGGGCGCCCCGGGACAGACAGCTGTCCTCACGCGCCCGGTCACCGTCTCCACGACCCTGACCGTGCCGTCGACCGTCACCATCCCGGGCCCGGTCGCCCTCCCCTGGCCGGCTGCGGGACAGACGGTGCTGGCCGTGCAGGGGCTGGGCACGGTCGGAAGTTCCGGACAGACCGACCGCAGGGTGCCGATCGCCAGCGTCGCCAAGGTGATGACCGCCTACGTCCTGCTTCGCGACCACCCGCTGGGCCCGGGCGACGACGGGCCGGCCCTGGTGGTCTCCCCCGCCGAGGCCGCGGCGTATGCCGGCCAGGCGGCCGGCCTGCAGTCCCTGGTCAAGGTGGCCGCCGGGGAACGGATCACCCTGCGCCAGGCGCTGCAGGCCCTGCTGATCGCGTCGGCGGACAACATGGCCCAGATCCTGGCCCGCTGGGACGCCGGCAGCCCGCAGTCTTTCGTCGCGAAGATGAACGCCGCCGCCGCCGAGCTCGGGATGGGCAGCACCCGCTACACCGACCCGTCCGGCCTGGACGCAGGGACCGTGAGCACCGCGGCCGACCAGCTCATCCTGGCGCGGCGGGTGCTCGACGTCCCCGAACTGATGACCATCGCCGGACAGTCCAGGGCGGTGATCCCGGTCGCCGGGACGATCCGGAACTACAACACGCTGCTCGGCCAGGACGGGATCATCGGGATCAAGACCGGCTCCACCACACCGGCAGGTGGCTGCCTGATGTTCGCCGCCCAGCGCGAGGTCGGCGGCCGGGTGGTGACGCTGTACGGCGTGATGCTCGGGCAGCCGGGAACCCGGTCCACGATCCTGCCGAACGTCCTGGCCGCCACCCATGCGCTGGTCACGGCCGCCGGGCCGATGGTGCAGCGGGTGGCCCTGGTCCGGGCCGGGCAGATCGTGGCGGTGCGGACCGGGCCGGACGGGCGCCGGATCGGGCTGGTCCCGGGCGGGGACGTCAGCGTGGTCGGCTGGCCGGGCCAGGTGTTCAGCCTGGAGGTCTCCTCCGCCGACGACGGCACGGTCCGGCTCGGGGTCCGGGACGGTGCCGGCGCCGCCGTGACGACGGTCCCGCTCATCCCCCACGGCTGACCGCGGACCCCGGCCTGGGTCCGTCGGCGGTCTCCACCGGGCTGGCCGGCGGGCCGACTCACCCTCACCGCGTGCCCCGCCCAGGGCCGGAGCCGGCATGCGTGGCACGATCGGACGGTGGGAGAGCGGACGGCCGAGCAGGTGGTGCTGCTGGACGAGGCCGGCCGGGCGATCGGGGTCGCGGACAAGTCCGGCGTGCACCATGCGCGGACACCGCTGCACCTGGCCTTCTCCAGTTATGTCTTCGACCGCCGCGGCGCCCTGCTGACCACCCGCCGGGCGGTGACGAAGCCGACCTGGCCCGGGGTGTGGACGAACTCCTGCTGCGGGCATCCGCTGCCCGGCGAGCCGCTCGCCGATGCCGTGCGGCGGAGGCTGGCCCATGAGCTCGGGTTGCCCGGCGTGGACCGGCTGGAACTGGTGCTGCCGGACTTCCGCTACCGGGCGGAGATGGCCGACGGCACGGTGGAGAACGAACTGTGCCCGGTGTTCGCCGCGACGGTGACCGGCCGGCCCCGGCCCCTTCCGGGCGAGGTGGACGATCTCGCCTGGGTCCCCTGGAACCGGTTCGTCGACCAGGTGCTGCGGGAGGGGCGCGACGTGGCGCCCTGGTGCCGGGAGCAGGTCGCCGAACTGGACCGGCTCGGCCCGGACCCGCTCGCCTGGGCCCCGGCCTCCACCGACCGGCTGCCGCCCGCCTGCCGCTGAACCCGTCGGCCGCCGGCCTGCCTGCTGCTGGATCAGGGAGCGCCGTCCCACCACCCGGGGGTGCCGCCGCGCCGGGCCCGCGGTGGGCCCGCGCTCAGGAGCGGTGCGGCGGGTCGAACCGGGCCCAGTCGGCGTCCCAGTCGTTCACGTGCTGGCGGATGGACCAGGCATCGTAGGTTCTGCGGCCGCCCGCGGTGAGCAGGACCAGGATGGACAGCCCGAGCAGCGCGGCCAGCGAGGTGCTCTGCAGGGTCTGGGTCCGCGTCTGCGGCGGATCGGACAGGACGCCGGCCGAGTTCACCCAGACGCCGAGATGGTCCCCCTGGCCGACGCCGGCAACCGCGTCCACCGCCGCGGTCCGGGTGACGCCACCGTAGGGATAGCTGATCTGCAGCTGGCCGGGGAGCTGGTCGCGGTCGCCGACGACCCGCGGTGGCACGATCCCCTCGACCGTCGCCACGACCTGGTGCCGGGACAGGACCCCGGCCCGCTCCATCGTCACCCCGCGCTGAAAGGTGAGCAGACACAACAGGACGACCGAGACGCTGGCGGCGACCAGGCCGGCGAACGCCAACCGGGTCACGGCCCGTTCCTTCATGGTCTGACCGCGCAACAGCGGGTTGCGGGTCTGCAGGGCCAGTCTGGTCCACGGATGGACGGCCGGCCAATGGGCCAGGTACTGCTCCCGGGGGTCAGCGGTTCTCATCTCTGCTCCCGCCGGGCCGCGGTGGACGGTCCGGCGATGGTCGGCGGCGGGTCGGGTGCCGCAGCTGAAGGGGCTGGTCGGTGCGCGACGGTGCGTGGTGGCGGGTGCCGGGCGGCACCCGCCGATTTCACCCAGTAGTCGCCCGCACCCGGCGCAGAGGTTGCCCAGGCCCTGACAGGTCAGCTCAGGGCGGAACCCGCCACCCAGGCAGCCCACGAGATGTCCCAGTCCCCGCCGGTGCCGTTGCCGGGCTCCATCTGGCGACCGGTACCCGTCGTGATCACGGGGTCACCGACCAGCGTCTGGTCGAACAGCCACTGGGCGTTGCCCGGGGACACGTTGACGCAACCGTGGGAGACGTTCGCGTGGCCCTGCGACCCCACGCTCCAGGGCGCGGAGTGGATGTACTCCCCCGACCAGGTCAGCCGCTGGGCGAGGTAGACGGTCTCGTCGTAGAAGTCCTTGCCCCCGTAGCTGGCCGAGGTCATCCGGACCGACTGCTCGTGGCTCATGACCGTCTTGATGCCGGACCGGGTCTCGAAGCCGGAACGCCCCATCGACACCGGGACGGTGCGCACCTGCTGACCGTCCACCGTGACCGTCATCTGGTGCGAGGAGTTGGTGATCTGCATCACGAAGGAGCGGCCGATGTTGAAGTCGACGGCCCGGTTCGTGCCGCCCCACAGACCCTCCCCGGCGTGCACCCCCTCCAGGTTGACGTCCACGTGGACCTTGGTGTGGGCCGGCCAGAACTCCTTCGGCCGGTAGTGCAACTGGGTGCCGCTCCACCAGTACCAGGAGCCCGGACCGAACTGCTTGTCCGCGCTGACCACCAGCGCCTTCTCCACCGCAGCCCGGGCTGCCTTGCCGTTCACCGGCGCGGACAGGGTGACCACGATGGGCTGGCCGACGCCGAAGGTCTGCCCGCCGTAGGGATCGACGTCGGCGGTCAGGGTGTGCGGAGAGGCGCCGGTGGTGAAGGTGCGGTCGAGTTCCGTCGTCCCGCCCGCCGTGTTCGTGGCGGTCGCGCTGAGGTGGTAGGCGACCTTCGGCGCACGCTCACCGGAGGAGGTCCATCGGGTGCCGTCGGCGTTCAGGCTGCCCTCGAGGTTCCCGTACGGCCCGGACACCCGCACCGAGGTGAGCCTGCCCGCGGTCGTCGACACGGTGAGCGCCGACCTGGCCGGGAGGTCGTTCGCGGCGTTCGTCGTCACCGCCGGGCCTGCCGGGGTGCTGCTCGGCGACGAACTCCCCGAGGAGCGGCCTGCGGAGGAGGACTCCACCGGCTTCGAGGCGGCTTGGGCGTCCGAGGGCCCGCATCCACTCAGGCCGGCGAGCACCGGGACGACGAGCAGAGCCGACAGCCACGAACGGGAGCGCGAGACAGCGGGCGACGACACAGAGCCTCCTGACGGTAATCCCTCATTCTGGACGCGCCAGCCACCGGTTTCGTTGACTTTGCCGGAACCCGGCCACTCGGACCCCCGCCGCCTCACCCGCGGCAACCGAATGCCCCCACATCCGTCTCCGCCGCACCTCGGGCACCGGCCATTATGCCTGTTCAGGCCGCTGATCCCGGGCCATCGCGGCCGATGCGGAGCCAGCTTCCGCGGCGCCGCCGAGCGTATTCAGATAACGATTCGGCCTCACCTGGAATAGTTCGGCGATTTCCGGTCGGTCGCCGCAGCCACGCGAACCGAGGGGTTACCGGCGCACGCATTCCGGCGAGGACCGGCAACCCCGGCGACGGGCTGGACGACTGTCCGGGCGGATCCGCCTATGAGGAGGTCGTCAGGATGACAAGGTCAGCGTCCCGCGCCCAGGGCCGGCTGCGCGCACGCTGGGTGGCCGTGGCCGCCGTCACCGCCGTCACCGGAGCCGCCGCGGTCGCCGTCGCGTTCTCCGCGAACGCGTCGACACTCCTGGGCGCCGACTTCGAGCACGGCGCCGGCGGCTGGTCGAAGTCGGGCGGGGCCTGGTCGGTGTCCGTCGACGGTTCGCACGTCCTGCGCCAGGCCAGCGCGGGGTCGGAGAACGCCCGGGACTTCACCGGCTCCGCGTCGTGGACCTCGTACACCGTGCAGGCCCGGATCAGGCCGCTGAGCCTGCCGCAGGACGCTTCCGCAGTGGCGCTGCTGGGCCGGGCGACCGGAGCGACCAGCTTCGACCGGGTCCTGCTCACCAGCGACCGGGCCGAACTGCAGGCCGTGCACGGCGGGCAGGTCACGGTGCTGGCCGGGATCCCGCTGTCCGGGGTCACCGGCTCCTGGCACACCGTGCGCCTGCAGGAGTCCGGCCGGACGGTCAGCGCCTGGGTCGACGGCACGCGGGTCGGCAGCGGCACCAGCCAGGCCGCCAAGGGCCGGGTCGGGGTGCAGACCCTGTACGCGACGGCGGACTTCGACGACCTCAAGGTGGACTCCTCCACCACGCCGGTGACGCCGCCCGCCACCCCGGTCGTCACACCGCCGACCGCCACGACGCCGGCCGCCCCGAGCACCACCGCCGCGCCCTCGACCACCGCGGCCCAGCCCTCCGCCACCACCACCCTCCCCGGCACGGGCGGCACCCCGGCCGCGGGCAGGACCCGGTCCGGCGGCTACGCCGACGCCGACGGCCGCATGCTGGGCGGCGGCGGTCAGGTCACCGAGGTGGCCAGCCTCGCCGCGCTGAGGTCCGCTCTGGCCGGCAGCACCCAGATCATCCGGGTCAACGGCAACTTCGCCTGCACCGGGGACCTCGCCGTGCCCTCCTACCGGACGATCGTCGGCGTCGGCGCCGGCTCGGGCCTGACCGGCTGCGGCCTGTCGATGAAGGGCGTCACCAGCGTCGTCATCCGCAACCTGAAGATCGCGAAGGTCACCGCGGGCGGCGGCACCGGTGACGCGATCCATATCGAGAACAGCCAGCACATCTGGATCGACCACAACGACCTGTCCAGCGACCAGGACCACGGCAAGGACTACTACGACGGGCTGGTCGACATCACCCACGGGTCGGACTACGTGACGGTGTCGTGGAACTTCCTGCACGACCACTACAAGGCGGTCCTGATCGGCCACTCGGACGGCAACGGGGCCGAGGACACCGGGAAGTTGCACGTCAC
The DNA here is from genome assembly GCA_035719045.1 of Kineosporiaceae bacterium. Lineage (GTDB taxonomy): Bacteria > Actinomycetota > Actinomycetes > Actinomycetales > Kineosporiaceae > DASTGO01. The sequence goes on from DASTGO010000010.1 coordinate 23,996, forward strand.
GCTGCACCACAACTACTTCGACAACGTCAGCTCCCGCATGCCCAGCCTCCGCTTCGGCACCGCGCACGTCTACGACAACTACTTCGCCGACGGCAGCACCGGGTCGCACTCCCGGATGGGCGCCCAACTGCTCGTCCAGAACAACGTCTACCGGAACGTGGGAACGCCGATCCTGACCGACAAGGACAGTTCCCAGGACGGATTCGCCAACGAGTCCGGCAATGACATCGGGACCGGCACGAACTCCATCTCCCGGACCGGCACCTTCACCAAAGCGCCGTACACGTTCACCCTCGACCCGACAGCCTCGGTGATCTCCCTGGTCACCGCAGGGGCCGGGACGGGCCACCTCGCCTGACCGGGCCGGCGGGGCCCGGCGACCACAACACCGCCGGACCCGGCCGACGGCAGCCACGGGCGCCGGGTCCGGTCCGGCCGCACCTACTCGAACCGGGAGGTGTCCCCGGCCCCGTGGCGCAGGATCTCCGGTTCGCCGCGGGACAGGTCGATCACCGTGGTGGGCTCCAGGCCGCAGTCACCGGAGTCCACCACCGCGTCGACGAGGTGGTCCAGCCGCTCCTTGATCTCCCAGCCCTGGGTCATCGGCTCCTCGGTGCCGGGCAGCAGCAGGGTGCTGGACACCAGCGGCTCACCGAGCTGCGCGAGCAGGGCCTGCGTGACGACATGCCGCGGGATCCGGACCCCCACCGTCTGCTTCTTCGGGTGCATCAGCCTGCGGGGCAGCTCCTTGGTGGCCGGGAGGATGAACGTGTAGCTCCCCGGGGTGCACGCCTTCACCAGCCGGAACACCTTGTTGTCCACCTGCACGAACTGGCCGAGCTGGGCGAAGTCGCGGCACACCAGGGTGAAGTGATGGCGGTGGTCCAGCCGCCGGATCTCGCGGATCCGGTCCAGGCCGTCCCGGTTGCCGAGCGCGCAGCCGAAGGCGAAACAGGAGTCCGTCGGGTACACGATGAGGGCGCCCTCGCGGACCAGGTCGACCACCTGCCCGACGTACCGCGGCTGAGGGTTGTCCGGATGCACGTCGAAGTACCTCGCCATGTCCGCCCAGCCTAATCACGTGGGGTCCGCATACGGCAATCCGCAGCGGGGGCCCGCGGTGGGCGTCGTGATGTTTCGGAAAAATGGGGACGTTGGCCCCCGTGAGTCGCGTCACGGACCTGCTTAAACTCACCCCCTCGCCGCAGAGACCGGGCCCGCAGGTCCTCGTGCCCACCGCGGCCCATCCTGAGGAGGCGGTGATCACGCCCAGTCGTCATACGCCCAGATCGCATGTTCTCCGTGTCATGGGGGCCACGACCGCCCTGCGGGCCACCCCCGCCCACGGGAGGCCGACCGCCTCCCCCGCCCCGGCGGGCAGCGCGGAGGGGACCTACCTTCTCCGGCTCTGCCTGGACCTCAAGATCGACGCGCTGCTGCTGGCCCTGGCCGCGGCCGCCGCCCGTCAGCAGCCCGGCAACACCGGGGAGGCGTCCGCCGAGGGCGGGCCGCCGGACGCCCCGTGGCAGCGCTGGCTGCATGAGGACGTCCAGATCACCCAGGCCCTCGCCGGGGAGTTGCTGGCCCGCGACGGGGGGCTGCCCACCTCGCTCGCCGCGGCCCGGACCTGTACCGGCACCGTCGAACTCGTCGAGCGGCTGGCCGCCTTCCACGGTGAGATCCGCTGCCTGCTGTCGGAGCTGGAGGCCGCCGGAACGCGGCCCGGGCAACCGGAGCTGGTCCGGGACGAGCAGGTCCGCTCGGCATTGCGGCACTGCCGTCGCCGGCTCACCGAGTTGGAGCTGTACCGGCTGGAGGTGGAGGCAGCACAGACCCGCACCCCGGCCCCCGCCGTGGTCAGCGGTCTGCCCGGGGAATACCTCGGCTGACGGTGAGCGGGCGGACGCCGACGGCGGCCCTGGACACGGTGCCGTCAGGCGAACCGCCGTACTTGCGATGATCCGTCGGCCGGGGAGCGGTCCATCACCGGGCAGGTAGTGGGATAACGTGCGGCCCAGGGCACCTGACGAGGGGAAACCGCCGTGGGACGTGGAATCGACGACGCCGAGTTCGACACCGGGATCCGGCCGCAGGACGACCTGTTCGGGTACGTCAACGGCCGCTGGCGCACCGAGGCGGAGATCCCCGCGGACCGCGCGGTCTACGGGTCCTTCCACATGCTGGCCGACGACGCCGAGCAGAACCTGCGGGCCATCGTCGAAGAGGCCGCCGCCTCCGGCGCCCCCGAGGGCAGCGTGCTGCGCAAGGTCGGCGACCTGTACGCGGGTTTTCTCGACGAGCCGGCCGTGGACGCCCGGGGCCTCCAGCCGGTCGCGGACCTGCTGGACCGCATCGCCGGGGTCGGTGACCGGGCCGGGCTGGTCGAGGTGCTCGGCGCCCTGCACCGGTCCGGGATCAGCGGCGCGTTCGGGCTGTGGGTGGACACCGACGCCCGCGACTCCACCCGCTATCTGCCGTACCTGCAGCAGGGCGGCCTCGGGCTGCCGGACGAGTCCTACTACCGCGAGGACACCTTCGCGGAGGTCCGCAAGGCGTATCTGGAGCATCTGACCCGGATGCACGAGCTGGCCGGGCTGTCCGACCCGGCCGGGCGCGCGGAGCGGGTGATGGCGCTGGAGACCCGCCTGGCGTCGGCGCACTGGGACCGGGTGTCCAACCGGGATGCGGTCAAGACCTACACCCTGGTCGACGCGGCGGGCCTGGCCGAGCTGGCGCCGGGCTTCGACTGGTCCGCCTGGGCCGCCGCCCTGGGCGCCCCGGACACCGCGCTCGGCCAGGTCGTGGTCCGGCAGCCGAGCTACCTCACCGCCTGGGCCGCCGCGTTGGACGAGGTTCCGCTGCAGCACTGGCAGGAGTGGCTGGCCTGGCGACTGGTGCACGGCACCGCCCCCTACCTCAGCACCCCGCTGGTCGAGGAGAACTTCGCCTTCTACGGCCGGACCCTGACCGGCGCACAGGAGTTGCGGGCCCGGTGGAAGCGGGGCGTGGCCCTGGTCGAGGGTGCGCTGGGTGAGGCGGTCGGGCAGCTGTACGTCGAGCGGCACTTCCCGGCCGAGGCCAAGGCCCGGATGTCGCAACTGGTCGACAACCTCGTCGAGGCCTACCGGCGCAGCATCACCGGACTGGACTGGATGGGCCCGCAGACCCGGCAGCGCGCCCTGGAGAAGCTGGCGAACTTCACCTCCAAGATCGGCTATCCGGACCGCTGGCGGGACTACACGGCGCTGGAGATCCGCCGCGACGACCTGGTCGGCAACGTGCACCGGGCGACCGCCTTCGAACTGGACCGCAACCTGGCCAAGCTCGGCTCACCGGTGGACCGGGGCGAGTGGTTCATGACCCCGCAGACGGTCAACGCCTACTACAACCCGGGGATGAACGAGATCGTCTTCCCCGCGGCCATCCTGCAGCCGCCGTTCTTCGACCTCGAGGCCGACGACGCGGTGAACTACGGCGCGATCGGCGCGGTGATCGGCCACGAGATCGGCCACGGGTTCGACGACCAGGGCTCGAAGTACGACGGCGAGGGCAACCTCACCGACTGGTGGACCGACGACGACCGCGCCGAGTTCGACACCCGGACCCAGGCGCTGATCGCCCAGTACGAGGCCCTGTACCCGCGGCAGACCCCGGACCACCACGTCAACGGCGCTCTGACCGTCGGGGAGAACATCGGCGACCTGGGCGGGCTGTCCATCGCCTACGCCGCCTACCGGATCTCCCTCGGCGAGACCGAGCCTCCCGTGATCGACGGGCTGACCGGTGCCCAGCGGTTCTTCCTGTCCTGGGCGCGGGCCTGGCGGTCGAAGATCCGCGACGCGGAACTGATCCGCCGGCTGGCCATCGACCCGCACTCCCCCGACGAGTTCCGCTGCAACACGGTGGTCACGAACATCGACGCCTTCGTCGACGCCTTCCGGTTGCAGCCCGGCGACGGCCTGTGGCGGGAGCCCGGCGAGCGCGTCCGGATCTGGTAGCCGGGCCCCGCCGCGGGCGACGGGCGACGTCGGCGGAAGCGGTCAGCTGTGCCCGCTCGTCAGGGGTGCGGACAGCAGGGCCACGGGGGTTCCTCCCAGGGGCACGGGTTCCAGCACCACCACATCCACGGCTCGGGGTGAGGCGGGCAGTGGTGCCCCGGACCGTGCCCGCCGCCGTTCCCGGGCCAGGGCCCGGGCCAGGGCGGGGGCACCGGCCCAGGCGGGGAGACGGGGCCCGGCGGGGCCGGGATCCCGGTCGGGCCCGTGGTGGGCGAGGGCCTGGCCGTGGCGGTGGTCCTGGCCGGCACCGGTTTCAGCGCGGCATGACTGCGGCTGACGGTCGGCCGGGCGGTCGGTGCCACCGGCAGGACCGGAACATCCGAGGGCGCCGGCGCCGAGATGGCGTCGGCAGGGCCCACCGAGGTCGAGAGAGCCGCGGGGCTCGACGTCGGCGCGACGGAGGCGGTCGCGGTGACCGGCGGGCGACCGGAGGAGACGGGCGGGCGGTCAGGCCCCGACGGCCACCACAGGACCGCGGTCACCACCACGAGCGCACCGGCCACGGCGATCGCCGCCGCGGCGAACGCCCGGCCCGCCCCCTGCGGCGGGCCGGGCGTCACCGGCGTGACGGCAGCACCGACGGCCGGCGGGGCCATCGGGATCCCTGCCTGGGCCAGGGCGGCCGCGGCACGCTCCTTGAACAGCAGGGGCGCCACCGCGAAGGGCACCGCCGCGAACAGCCGCTCCGGATTGGTCTGCCGGGAGATCTCCCCCAAGCACTGGTCACAGTCCCGCTGGTGGCGGCGGATCGTGACGGCCACCTTCGGGCCGAAGGAGCCGGTCTCGGCGAGCAGGGCGGCCAGATGGGTGCAGGTCGGGTGTCCGTCCCGCCAGAGCAGGACGGCACCGATCGCCTCGCGCAGTTTGCGCCGCAGCCGGAACAGCAACTGCGAGGCGTTGTTCGGCGTGATCTGCAGTTCCTCGGCGATCTCGGCCGGTTCCAGGCCGTGCCGCAGGTGCAGGTCCAGCAGGCTGGTGTCCCGCTCGCCGAGAGCGGACACGGCGGTCCAGATCAGGCGGCGCTGGTCGCTGCGCTCGGCGTGCAGAGCGGGATCGGCATCCGGGTCGGGCAGGACCGTGCCCTGGTCGTTCGGCTCGATCCGTTCCATCGTCCGGTGACGGTCCCTGGTCACCCGGTTGATGGCCCGGTTGCGCGCCGTGCGCAGGATCCACCCGCCGAAGGCCTCGGGATCACGGAGGTCCATCAGCCGTTCCCAGCCGACGAGAAAGGTGTCCTGGGCGATGTCCGCGGCGGTCTCGCTGTCCCGCACGATGTTGAGCGCGACGTCGTAACACCGGTCGTACCAGCGCCGGAACAGTTCCCCGTAGGCGCCCGGCTCCTGTCGCCGGGCGGCGATCACCAGTTCGGCATCGCTGCCGGCCTCGGCCGTCATGGTGGGGTTCATCGCCAGGCATCCTCGCACCAAGATCCGTAGGGACCGACGTCGGTTCAGTCACGTTCACGCCTTCCGGCACAACGAATACGGGACGTAACCGGATCGCGGCGTCAGGTCGATGTCGTCCCGGCGTCCAGCGGCCGGGTGGTGGGCCACGGCCGGGGTCGGCCGGGACCCGTGGCGATAGGCGAGACGCCGTTGCGCGGGAGGGGGATGCGGGAGGACATGGGGAGGAGCGATCCTTTCGGCCCGAGGCGCCGCCGGAACCTGCAGCGCTCAGCCGTCCTGACCCGCCGGCGGTCCTGTCCTTACACCCTGTCGTGGCGCCGTCGTTGTCGTGGCGCCGTCGGCGCACAGGACGCCGGGGAGGCGCACCGGCCCCCGCCGCCGGAGGAGACTGAGAGGCGATGGACCTGGAATGCGACATCCTCGTGCTCGGAGCCGGTGCCGCCGGGCTGGCCCTGACGGCCCGGCTCACCGGATCCACGCGGCCGCAGCGGCGGGTGGTGCTGGCCGACGCGCAACCCGATCCGCTCGCCGGGCGGGCCTGGGCGTACTGGTCGGCCCGTCGCACCGCCCTGGACGCGGCGGTCAGCGCCCGCTGGTCCCGGCTGGTCGTGGTCGCCGGAGGCCGCCGCCTGGAACTCGATCCCGGCCCGTACGACTACCGGTTGGTCCGCGGGGAGGATCTGGCGGCGCTGGTCGAACCCGCGGCCAGGCGGTCCGGTGTCGTGCGGCTGACCGGAGCGGTGCACGCCCTGGAGGACGGTCCGGACGTGGTCCGGCTCGCCGTAGGGGACGTCGCGGTCCGGGCTCGCTGGGTGCTCGACAGCCGCCCGCCGCCGCCCCCGCGGCCGGATGAGGTCCGGCTGCGCTTCCTCGGCCGGCAGGTGCGCACCGGGCGTCCGGTCTTCGATCCGGCCTGCGCCACGTTGATGGACTTCTCCGTGCGGGCGCCGGGCGAGGTCCGGTTCTGCTACCTGCTGCCGACCGCGCCGGACACCGCGCTGGTCGAGGTGGCCGCCCTCGCCGCCGGGTCCGCCACCCGGGAGGACCTGTCCACCACCCTGGACGACTATCTGGCCGGCGTGGTCGGCGCACCCGCCGTCGAGGTGCTCCGCCAGGAGGCCGGTGACCTGCCGCTGCGCAGGCCGGGGCCGCGGCGCGCGGGACACCGGGTGCTGCGGGTGGGCTGCGCCGGGGGGATGCTCAAGCCGTCGACGGGCTATGCCTTCGACCGGATCGTGCGGGACGCCGACGCGGTGGTCGGCTCGCTGGACCGGCACGGGCATCCGTGGGCGCTGCCGCCACGGCACCGCCGCCACCTCTGGCTGGACCAGGTGCTGCTGGACGTCGTGCGCGACGATCCCGGCGCGATCGAACCGGCCTTCGCCCGGATGTTCGCCCGGAACCCGGCGGCCCGGGTGCTGCGCTTCCTCGACGAGGACACCCGGCTGCCGGAGGAGCTGAGGCTGATCGCCGGCCTGACTCCCGGACCGTTCCTGCGCACCGTCCGCAACCGGATCCTGCCCGGCCACCGCTGACCGCGATCAGGCCGCCGCACAGGAGGCGCGGGCCGGCAGCAGCAGGCCGGAGTCGCCGAACTCGTGCCGGAGCAGTTGTTCGACCAGGGCCGACCGATAGGCCTGCTGAACCAGGGCCGACCCCGCAACGGCACGGCGATCGCCCTGTCGCCGACGCTGGGAACTAGGGTGAACTTGAGGTCAAGGCTCAGGAGGCGACGGCCGTGCGGACCCCCGGACAGTCGGGCCGAGCCGGTCCCGCCGCAGGCACGCGGCCTGCAACCGGACGCGGCCGGACCCGCGGGAAACCCAGTGCCGCAACGGGTTCCGGTGAGCCGGCTGCCCAGCTGCCGCAGGGCCACTCCCCCACCCGCGCGGACTGGACCCGGATCTCCCGGGCATGGCGGTCCCGCCTCGACGACGAGATCGAGGCCCTGGTCGCACTGCGGGAGGGACTGGACTCCTGCATCGGCTGCGGCTGCCTGTCCCTGCAGCGTTGCCGGCTGTCCAACCCGCAGGACCTGGCCGAAGCGGCAGGGCCGGGCGCGGTATTCCTGCCCCGGAGGCTGCGCCGGCCCACCGAGGACGCACCCGGCGGCCCGACACCGGGAGTCGCCCGATGACCGACCCCGACGCCCGGCCCCACGTCACCGGAACCCCTGACGAGCCCGGGTCGCCCGATCCCGGACTCCCCGCCGAGAGCGGATCACCCGACCTCAACGGGCTGACCACGGCCGAGGCGACCGACCGGATGGCCCGGGGGCTGGGCAACGCCGCCGACGACCGGACCAGCCGCACCTTCGGCCAGATCGTCCGGGCCAATGTCCTCACCCGGTTCAACGCCCTGCTCGGGGTGCTGCTCGTGGTCGTCCTGGTGACCGGATCGTGGCAGGACGCCGCGTTCGGCATCGTCCTGGTGGTCAACGCGGGGATCGGCATCGTGCAGGAGGTCCGCGCCAGGCGCAGCCTGGACGCGCTCGCGGTGCTCAGTGCCGCGTACGCCCGGGTCCGCCGCGACGGCAGCACCCGCGAGGTCGGGCTGACCGAGGTGGTCCTCGGGGACGTGCTGGAGTTGGCTGCCGGGGATCAGGTGCCGGCCGACGCGCAGGTCCTGGTCAGCGACGGACTGGAGGTCGACGAGTCGCTGCTCACCGGGGAGTCCGACCCGGTGCCGAGGCACCCCGGCGACCCGGTGCTGTCCGGCGGGATGGTGGTGGCCGGCAGGGCGGTGGCCCGGGCCACCGCGGTCGGCCCCCGGTCCTACGCCCGCCGGATCGCCGCCGACGCCCGCGCGTTCACGGTGACCCGCAGCGAACTGGTCGAGGGGATCAACCGGCTGCTCGGCTGGATCTCCTGGGTGCTGGTCGTGGTCGGGCCCATCCTGCTGATCAGCCAGTTGCACTCCGACCAGGGCTGGCGGGAGGCGCTGACCGGGACCGCCGCGGGACTGGTCGGGATGGTCCCCGAAGGCCTCGTGCTGCTCACCAGCGTGGCGTTCGCGGTGGCCGCGCTCACCCTGGCCCGGCGGGGGGTGCTGGTGCAGGAACTGCCCGCGGTCGAGGGCCTGGCCCGGGTGGACGTCCTGTGCCTGGACAAGACCGGGACGCTGACCGAGGGCCGGCTGCGGTTCGGCGGCCTGGAATCCCTGCCGGCGGGCGGGCCCGACCCTGGAACCGTGCTGGCCGCCCTGGCCTGCCGGCCGGACCCGAATCCCACGCTGCTGGCTCTGCGCGAGGCGTTCCCGGACGCCCCCGACTGGCCGGCGCGGGCGGCTGTGCCGTTCTCCTCCGCGCGCAGGTGGAGTGCGGTCGACTTCGACGGTCACGGCGGCTGGGTGCTGGGCGCCCCGGAGGCCGTCCTGTCCGGACCGCAGGCCGGGACGGATGCGCCGGCGGTGCTGGAACGTGCGGGCGAACTGGCCGCGCGGGGGCAGCGGGTGCTCGTCCTGGCCCGCACCCTCGACCGGCTGCCCCGCCCCGACGGCGGACCGGTCCGGCTCCCCGGACGGGAACCCGCCGCCCTGCTGACGTTCCAGGAACGGGTCCGCCCGGACGCGGCCGAGACGCTGGCGTACTTCGCCGCCCAGGGGATCGCCATCAAGGTGATCTCCGGGGACAGTCCCCGGACCCTGGCGGCGGTCGCGGCGCAGGTGGGCATCCCCGCGGGCGACCAGGTGGTGGACGCCCGCGGGCTGCCCGACGACCCCCGGGACCTGGCCGCCGTGCTCCGCGGGCACGCGGTCTTCGGCCGGGTCACCCCGCAGCAGAAGCGGGCGATGGTCCGCGCACTGCAGGCCGACGGGCATGTCGTGGCGATGACCGGGGACGGGGTCAACGACGCGCTGGCGCTCAAGGACGCCGACATCGGCGTGGCCATGGGCTCGGGCGCGGCGGCGACCCGGGGCGTGGCGCAACTGGTCCTGGTCGGCAACCGGTTCGACCGGCTGCCCGGCGTGGTTGCCGAAGGCCGGCGGGTGATGGGCAATATCGAGCGGGTCGCCGGGCTGTTCGTGGTCAAGAACGTGTACTCGGCGATCCTGTCGCTGGCGGTGGCGGTGGCGGCGTTCCCGTTCCCGTTCCTGCCCCGACAGCTGACGGTGATCTCCACCCTGACCATCGGGCTGCCCGCCTTCGTCCTGGCGCTGGGCCGTAGCCGGGACCGGTTCCGGCCGGGGTTCCTGCGCCGGGTGCTGCGGTTCGCGGTCCCGACCGGGGTGCTCGTCGGTGCCGGGGCCTTCACCTCCTACGCCTTGGCCCGGATGCTGTCGCTGCCGCAGGACCAGGCCCGCACCGCGGCCACGATCACCGTCCTGGTCGCCGGCCTGTGGATCCTGGCCCTGCTCAGCCGCCCCCTGGTGGCCTGGAAACTGGCCCTGGTCACGGCCATGGCGGCGGTGTTCGTCGCCGGGCTGGCGGTACCGCCGGTCCGGGACTTCTTCCAGCTGGCCGTCCCGCTCGACGGGCTCGGCGAGGCGCTGGCGCTGGGGGCCGGCGTGGCTGCGGGATCCACCGCCGTGCTGCGGGCGGCCGAGCACACCCCGCTGCACCTGCGGTGACCGGTCGGCAGGGGTGCCCGACCTGTGGCCGCCGACGGCGCCCCAACGTTCCGGATCTTTCGTGATCGGCCGCCTGACGGGTGCCCGACCTGTGGCTGCCGAGGGCGCCCGGCACACCCTCATCGCGCAGGGGTCGGCGCGTCCGGTGGCGGCCCGGTCTACCCGGCCGACTGCACCGGCACGACCCGGACCCGGTTGTCGTGGAAGGTGGCCCCGCCGAGATCCGCCCGTTGCTCGCTGGTGGTCGCGTTCACCGACGACCCGCCGTACGGCACCGGCGAGATCCCCTTCGTCGTCGCAGCCACCCCCGGCCGGACCTCGGTGGTGATCCGGGCCCGGGCCGTGAACCAGCCCCGGTCGTTGCCGACCCGGACCAGTTGCCCGTCGCCGACCCCGAACGCGGCGGCGTCCACCGGGTGCACCTGCAGCTGCGGCTCCCCCGACCGCCGGTGCCGGGGGCTGGCCGCGAACGTCGAGTTGACCAGGTAGTGGTTGGCCGCGGAGATCAACGCCACCCCGTGCCCGCCGGACGGGACCGCCTCATGCGGGGGCACGACCTGTGGCATCAGTCCGGCACCAGCATGCTCGGCGGCCCGGGAGGTGAACTCGAACCGCCCGGACGGGGTGGGGAAGCCGTCGGCGAACGGCAGGTACGGCTGCGGGACGGACAGCCGCAGCCAACCGCGCTCCTGCAGCCGCTCCAGGGTGATCCCGGCCAGCGCGGGCGCGCCTCCGGACAGCGCCGCCCGGGCCAGGTCCTCGTCGGAGTCGAACAGCGCGGGCTCGTCCAACCCCATCGCCCGGGCCAGCCGCCGGAAGATCTCCGTGTGCGGCAGGCACTCCCCCGGCGGCGGCACGGCCGGGGCGTTCCAGCCCAGGAACAGGTGGGAGTAGGAGTCGGTGAGGTCGGCGTGCTCGATCTGACTGGTCCCGGGCAGGACGAGGTCGGCGTAGGCAGCGGTCTCGGTGATCCGGTGGTCGACGGCCACGACGTAGAGGTCGTCACGGGACAGCCCGGCGCGCACCCGGTTCTGGTCCGGGTTGGACACCACGGGATTGGCCGCCCAGATCACCAGTGCCTTGACCGGCGGCGTGGACTCCTCCAGCAGGATGCTGCCCAGCCGGCTCATCGACAGCCGCCGGGTGGGCCCGTCGGGCTGCAGGTCCGGGCGGGTCAGCGCCTCCTCGTTGAGGGTGTAGGCCGTGCCGGTGGAGTAGCACAGCCCACCGCCGAGCCGCCCGTAGTCCCCGGTGACCGCCGGCAGGCAGGACATCAGCCGGACCGCCTGCCCGCCCCCGCCGTGCCGCTGGACACCCATCAGGGTCCGGATCCCGGTCGGCCGCCGGCCGGCGAACTGCTCGGCCAGCCAGGTCACGTCGGCCACGTCGAGGCCGCAGACGTCTGCCGCCCGCCGCGCGGACCAGCCCGCGACCACCTCGTCGCGGAACTGCTCCCAGCCGAGGGTGTACCGGTGCAGGTACGCCTCGTCGCAGGCGCCCAGCCCGACCAGGTGGGCGATCAGCCCGAGCACCAGAGCTGCGTCGGTGCCCGGCCGCGGGGCCAGGTGACGGTCGGCCCGGGCCGCGGTCCGGGTCCGGACCGGGTCGATGACGACCAGCGGGGCGCCACGTTCCCGGGCCCGGGTCACGTAGGGCCACAGGTGCAGGTTCGTGGTGAGGGTGTTGGTCCCCCACAGCACCACCAGCCGGGAGTGCTCCAGGTCGGCGGGATCCATCCCTGCCGACGTCCCCGCCGTGTAGCGCATCCCGACATTGCCCGCGCGTGAGCAGATGTCCGCGTCGTGCCGGGAGGCGCCGAGGGCGTGGAACAGCCGCCGCCCCGACCCGCCCAGTCCCTGCAGGACGGAGACGGTCCCCGTCCCGGGGAACGGCCAGATCGCCTCGCCTCCGTAGGTCCGCCGCACCTCGTGCAGCCGGTCCGCCAGTTCCGCCAGCGCCTCGTCCCAGCCGATCCGCGCGAACCTGCCCTCCCCCTTCGCCCCGACCCGGCGCACCGGGTGCAGCAGCCGGCCGGGGTCGGCGGCGTACTCCAGGTACGGGTTGACCTTCGCGCACAGGCCGCCGCCGGTGAACGGATGGTCGGGATTGCCGCGCAGGGACACCGCGCGCCCCGCGTCGTCCACCGCGACCACCCAGGAGCAGCCGTCGGGACAGTCCAGGGCGCAGGCCCCGATCACCTCACGCATCCCGCCGCCTCTCCACCTGCCCGACCCTAACCGGACCCTCCGACGGATCCGCCCGGCCGCACCAGAGGCGGTCTCCCGGAAGCCCCTGGGCCGCCCCGGCCGGGGCGCCGTCCCCCGGCCGTGATGCCGTCCGTCGCCGGCCCCACTAGGTTAGGTGAACCTAATTACGACAGTTCGGGAGGGATCGCCGTGCCCAGCCCCACCGATACCGGCGTGCCGAGGTTCGCCGCCTACACCCATCCGGAGCGGCTGGTCAGCACCGCGTGGGTGGCCCAGCACCTCGGTGAGCCGGGCCTGGTCGTCGCCGAGAGCGACGAGGACGTGCTGCTCTACGAGACCGGCCACCTCCCGGGCTCGGTCAAGATCGACTGGCACACCGACCTCAACGACCCCGTGACCCGTGACTACGTGGACGGCGACGGGTTCGCCCGGCTGATGTCCGCACGCGGGATCAGCCGGGACGACACCGTGGTGCTGTACGGGGACAAGAACAACTGGTGGGCCGCCTACGCGCTGTGGGTGTTCACCCTGTTCGGGCATCCGGATGTGCGGCTGATGGACGGCGGCCGGGCGAAGTGGCAGGCCGAGGGACGCCCGATGACCACGGAACCGCCGGACCGCACCCCGGCCGGGTACCCCGTGGTGACCCGCGACGACCTGCCGATCCGGGCCTTCCGGGAGGATGTGCTGGCCCATCTCGGCGGCGCCCTGATCGACGTCCGCTCCCCGCAGGAGTACACCGGCGAGCGCACCCACATGCCGGACTACCCGGAGGAGGGCGCACTGCGAGGCGGACACATTCCCGGGGCAGCCAGCGTGCCCTGGGCGCGGGCGGTCGCCGAGGACGGCACGTTCAGGTCCCGGGACGAACTGGAGAAGATCTACTTCGGCGAGGCGGGGCTCGGCGGGGACCAGCCGGTGATCGTCTACTGCCGGATCGGCGAACGCTCCAGCCACACCTGGTTCGTGCTCACCCACCTGCTCGGGCTGCGGGACGTCCGCAACTACGACGGCTCGTGGACAGAGTGGGGGAATGCGGTCCGGGTGCCGATCATCCGCGGCCCGCAGCCCGGCGGGACCCGCACCTGACGGCCGCCGGTCCGGCACGGGAGGGACGACGGCCGACGGACGGTGGCCCTGCCGTCCGCCGGCCGTCGGGTCCGGTGATGACGAGGCCGCCTCTGGCGACTACGAGGTGGCGGCCTCCGTGACCTCCGCCGCCGCGGTCTCCTGCGGAGCCGGGTCAGCTGCCGAAAGCCCTGTCGCTGCAACGGATTCCGGGCGAACCGGGGACGCCGTCGGCCTGCGACGCCCGAAGGCCACGTCGGCGGTGACGTTCTGGACGGCCACCCCCCGGGCGTCGAGGGCCAGGTCGAGGCAGTGCGCGGCCGCGACGGCGTCGGCGGCGAGCGAGAGCCGGTACCCGACCGACCGGTACAGCACGGCGACCCGCCAGCTCGCCGGGACGCCGCCGAGGATGGCGATGGCCTCGCGGTAGCTGTCCAGTCCGGCCTCCTGGTGGCCCTGGGCCACCAGGGCGTCGCCGAGGCTGATCACGGCTTGAACGCTCTGCAACACCTCCCCGGCGTCCTGCAGATGCACCCGGGCCCGTCGCGCCAGGGTCTCGGCGGCCCGCGCGTCCCCGGTGAGCAGGTGGGCCATCGCCCGCACGTTCTCCCAGGCACCGAGATCCGCCGGGCTGCCCAGGTCCGTCAGCGTGGCCAGCGAGCGGTCGAGGATGGTGGCGGCGTACCAGGCGCGGTCGGGGTCGGCCCGCAGCACCAGCTCCGCCGTGGTGCACTCCAACCGGGCCAGGTTGCGGGAGGTGCCCTGCTCGCCCATGAGCCCCAGGGCTCGCTGGGACAGCCGCAGCGCCTCATGAAGGCGTCCGCGCGACTCGGCCACCACGGCGGCGTTCCAGTAGGCGGCGGCCTCGCCGAACGAGGACCCTGCCTGCCGGGCCGTCTGCATCAGTTCGTCGGCGATGGCCAGGGCAACGGCCGCGTCCCCCATTTCCAGGTGCACGGTCATGACCGTCGCCTGCAGCTTGAGGTGGTCGGACGTGCCGTCGAGCCCGGCCTCCACGCCAGCCTTCATCCCCTGTTCGCCGACCCGGACGGCAGCCTGGAAGTCGCCGACCATCATGCAGTACCAGCACAGGGTGTTCGCGACGACCATCACCGACAGCGGCGACCGGCCCTGCAGGCACTGGTCGTACACGGGTTTCAGAACGCGGATGGCAGCGTCCAGGTCGGCACTCTTCTCATGGGTCTCCGCGAGCAGGAGCAGGGCCTCATGCCGTGGGGACAGCGGCAGGTCACGCGCCAGCAGGCTCTCCAGCCGGCCGCGGGCCGCAGCCGGCTCGCCGTTGCCCAGGGCGAGGCGGACGTAGGCCAGTTCGAGTTCGACGGCCGCGGCAAAGTCAGGGGGCTGGCTGCGCAGATCGTCCACGCCGCAGCCGAGGCGGCGGGCGAACGCCGCCAGCGCCTCGTCACTGGGTTGTCGCTTGCCGGACTCGATGAGGGAGACGTAGCTGGCCGAGAAGTCCTCGCCCGCAAGATCACTCTGCGAGAGCCCCGCGCGCAGCCGATAGCGGCGGACGGCTTCCCCGACAGCTCCCATGTGCATGTCCCATCGCATCCGACGGTGTCCGTGGTCGCACCGGATGTGACAGGAGGAAACCGGTACCCGAGAGCCGGGCACAGGGGTTCGTTGTCCTCGACAGGTCTGTCACGATCGGTGTGACAGTTCAGTCAATCACACTTCACAAGGGGAAGTCATGGGCTGGAAGATCCCATTCGTCCTCAGGCCACGGGCGAGCCCTGACCCCACCCGGGACCCCCTCGCACGACCCCGCGCCCGGCCCATGTCGGCGATCGCGGACCACCGACGACTCCACCCCGGCCGGCCCCGTTCCGGCCCGAGGCACCGCCATCCGACCGCCCGCCGCCCTGACCTGCCGGATCCACCGGACAGAGCCGGCATCGGCAGCACCGCCCCACCACCATCGCCGTCCGGCACGCCGACCACACCGAAAAACGGAGGAAATCCCATGGCCCGCAAGCTCACCCACGTCATCGCCGCCCTCATCGCCGCCACCGGGCTCATCACCGGAATCGCCCTGCAGGCCCAGCACCACACCGCCACCACCCGGGCCACCGGCGGCTGCTGCATGAAGATCTGACCCCCTCCGACCCCAACGCCACCGACGCCGTCCGGCACGCCGACCACACCGAAAAACGGAGGAAATCCCATGGCCCGCAAGCTCACCCACGTCGTCGCCGCCCTCATCGCCGCCACCGGGCTCATCACCGGAATCGCCCTGCAGGCCCAGCACCACACCGCCACCACCCGGGCCACCGGCGGCTGCTGCATGAAGATGTGACCAGTTCCCGCCTGGATACCAACCCGGCCAGGAATTCCCTGCGACACAGGCCCGACGCCGACCTGTCACGGGTCAGGCGAGTTCCGCTGTGCACGGACACCGGGACGCCTCCCCGCTCAGACCGCAACGCCCCGGCAGACCGCATGCCCGGGGCGGGCGGCCGCGCGCGGGGGCCACCCCCGCCGCGCAGGGCCGGGCCGTTCCCGTCGGGCACTCAGCGCACGGCGACGCCAGACAGCAGGTCCGCGGTGGTCTGATGGGAGGCCAGTGCGGCCAGCCCCGGGTCGTGTTCGGCGATGAGCTGGCGGACCCGTGTCTCGGCAAGGGGGCCGAGCCAGTCGTAGGCCTCGGTGAACAGGGCGAGCGCGCGTGCCCGCGGCCACCCCTGCGGCATCAGTCGCATCGGCAGCTGCGGGTCCAGCCCGGGGAACCGGCGGTAGGTGTCCATGATCCGGGTGCGGACCACCAGAGCCTCCCCCGCGGTGACGTCCCCACGGCGCAACCGGTCCACCACCGGGGACCACCGGTCCAGGAACTCCTCGTACCCTGCGGCGATCTCGTCCAGGTCCCAGGCGTGCAGCGGCGGACGGAACCCGCTGCCCGCCGGGAGTACCTCGACGGCGCGCAGCACGGTGACGGCCGGGACGTCGAGCGCCTCGACGGTCTCCACAGCCTCCGCGGAGTCGGCCTGCGGGGACACCCACATCCCGTCGTACAGCGGCGCGAACCCCTGCCAGCGCAGCCGTGACCGCAGCAGGTGCCGGGCGTCCCGCCGGTCCTCCGGCATCGAGAACGCGACCACGGTCCAGTGCCCGTCCCAGCCCTCGGCGTCACCGGCGAAGGCGACCAGTCGCCGGCTGCCACGCAGCAGGACCCGGGCGGCGTCGGGACTGAGCGCGTAGAAGGTCCGCCGGCCGGACCGGGTCTGCTCGACCACCCCGCGGCGGGCCAGCCTGCTGAGCGCGGCCCGGGCGCTCATCGCGGTCACCCCGAAGTCCCCGGCCAGGGTGACCAGGGCCGCACTGGGCATCCGGGCGGAACGGCGCAGGCAGTAGTCCGCGAGCACGGTGACCAGCAGGTGTTGCGGGGGGCTGCCGGCCTGGGTCCGCGGGAGGTCGACCTCGATCCCGGCGTCCATCCCGGCACTGTGCGCGGCGGACGCCGCGGGGCGGGGACCGGACGACCGCCCGGCGGAGGACATTGCCGGGGTGACCGCCCCGGTGGACGGCGAGGTGGGGTCCCAGCGGGCGACCATCCGTGGAGTGTACGGGCGGGGAAGGTCAACCGGCACGTTCCGCCTCCTCAACGCATGACAGATGTCTTGACGCACGCCACGGTACTTCATAGGCTCGAGGCCTCGTACGAAGGAGAAAACTGTGGATCTCAACGGCAAGGTGGCCGTCGTCACCGGAAGCGGCCAGGGACTCGGGGCGGCCTACGCACGCGCACTCGCCGCGGCGGGCGCCAGCGTCATCGTCAATGATGTGAACGCCGAGGCGGCCGAGGGCACGGTCAAGGAGATCACCGAGGCCGGCGGCGCCGCCGTCGCCGAGGTGGTCGGGGTCGGCACCACCGAGGCCGCGCAGGCCCTGGTGAACCGGGCCGTGACCGAGTTCGGCCGGCTCGACGCCATGGTCACCAATGCCGGGATCCTCCGGGACAAGGTGCTGTGGAACATGTCGGACGACGACTTCGACGCCGTCATCCGCGTCCACCTGCGTGGCACCTTCACCTGCGCCCGAGAGGCCGTGAAGTACTTCCGGGAGAGAGGCGAGGGCGGGCGGCTCGTGCTGGCCGGGTCCCCGGCCGGGCAGCGCGGCAACTTCGGGCAGACCAACTACGCCGCGGCCAAGGCCGGGATCGCCGCCTATGCCCGCACCTGGGCGATGGAGTGCGCGAAGGCGAAGGTCACCGTCAACGCGATCATCCCCAACGCCGCCACCGCGATGACCCGGACCATCCCCTTCCTCGCCCCGTACGTGGAGGCGATGGAGCGTGGCGAGCCGATCCCGGCGGTGGTCCGGCGGGCCGCCTCCTTCGGCACCGCCGAGGACGTCGCCTCGCTCGTGGTGTACCTGGTCTCCGACGCCTCCGCAGGGGTGACCGGCCAGTGCATCGGCATCGGCGGGGACCGGCTGTCCCTGTGGTCGCACCCGCAGGAGATCCGCAGCGCCTTCCGCGACGGCGGCTGGGACGCCGACGCGATCGCCGACGCCTACCCGGCTACCGTCGGAGAGGTGCCCGAGACCTATGGCATCCCGCTGCCGAAGATCCCCACCACCCAGCCCAAGGCGGACGCATGACCGAGGCCGTCCCGGCGGCAGGCTCCGGGCTCGACCTGGAGAGCCTGGTCGCGATCGACGTCCACACCCACGCCGAGATCAGCGACGCCGGGCACTGCTCGCTGCCGGACACCTTCCTCGGCGCCTCCGCGAAGTACTTCGGGACCGAGGACGGCGACCGCGCCCCGACCGTCGACCAGGTGGCGGCGTACTACCGGGAGCGGCGGATGGCCGCGGTGATCTTCACCGTGGACACAGAGTCGTTCACCGGGCACCCGCCGATCTCCAACGAGGAGGTTGCCGCGGCCGCTGCCCGGCACCCGGACGTGCTGGTCCCGTTCGCCAGCGTGGACCCTGCCCGAGGCGCCGCCGCGGTGAGCGCGGCCCGCCGGCTGGTCACCGAGCACGGGGTCCGCGGGTTCAAGTTCCACCCGAGCCTGCAGGCCTTCCACCCCAACGACCCGGACGTGTACCCGCTGTACGAGGCGCTGGAGGAACTGGGCGTCCCGGCGCTGTTCCACAGCGGGCAGACCGGGATCGGCGCCGGAATGCCCGGCGGCGGCGGGGTGAAGCTCAAGTACTCCGACCCGATGAGCCTCGACGACGTCGCAGCGGATTTCCCCGGCCTGACGATCGTCATCGCGCACCCGTCGTTCCCCTGGCAGGACGAAGCGCTCGCCGTGGCCACCCACAAGCCGAACGTCTTCATCGACCTGTCCGGCTGGTCGCCGAAGTACTTCCCGCCGCAGCTGGTGCAGTACGCCAACTCGCTGCTCAGGCGGAAGGTCCTGTTCGGCTCCGACTTCCCGGTGATCAGCCCGGACCGGTGGCTGAAGGACTTCGACGCCCTGCCGATCAAGGACGAGGTCCGGCCGCTGATCCTCAAGGAGAACGCGATCCGGGCCCTCAAGCTCGCCTGACCCGCCCGTAGTCCACCGCCGGCCCCTCCGCGGCCGGCCGATCCGAACGGACCCCTGCCATGACGACCACCGTCGCCACCCCCAAGGACCTGCTCGGCCTCGTCGGCCAGCCGCTGGGCAGCACCGACTGGCTGCCCGTGCCGCAGTCCGACATCGACATGTTCGCCAAGGCCACCCACGACGAGCAGTGGATCCACGTCGACCCCGAGCGCGCCAAGGACGGGCCGTTCGGCGGGACCATCGCCCACGGGTACCTCACCCTGTCGCTGCTGATCCCGCTGTGGTCGCAACTGCTGGTCATCGAGAACATCTCGATGGCGGTCAACTACGGGCTCAACAAGGTGCGCTTCCCCGCCCCCGTCCCGGCCGGCTCGAACCTGCGGCTGGAGGCCACCATCGCGGAGGTGGAGGAGGTCGGCGGGAACGGCGTCCAGGTCGTCATCGACGCCACCGTGCACTGCGACGCCAGCCCGAAGCCGGTCTGCGCCGCCCAGATGGTCCACCGCTACTACGCCTGACGGCGCGAGAGCCCGACCGGCATCACTCCTGGTAGATGCCGTTTCCGAGGTGTCGTAGCCGACCCGTCGGCGCGCTGGCCCGGTGACCGTCCGGTGACCGGGCCAGCGGTACGCCGGCCACCTCCGTGCCGCCCTTCGGACCGCTGGTGGCAGCGTCGCGGTCCAGCGTCGAAAGTTGGATTCCGGCGGCGTAATTCCAAGTTTCACGTCTGAGACTTGGAATCTTGATGACAGGTTGATCGCTCGGATCGCGATGGCCCACTACCAGTTCGAGTCCCTTCACCCCTTCACGGACGGGAACGGGCGCATCGGCCGGCTGACCGCGATCCTGCAGATACTGAGGGAAGGAGCCCTGCGCTCGCCGGTCCTGTCGGTGTCCACCTGGCTGAAGGATCACGCCGAGGCGTACCGCGATCATCTTCTGACTGTCAGCCAGACCGGGGACTGGGCTCCGTGATTCTGGAGCCCTGCGCCGCCGCCCGGTACGACCGGCTCTACTGGAACCGTCGGGTGTTCCAGATCGTGGACGGGTAGGGCCGCCAGCCCGCCGGGTGCGATCTCCTCGCACCCGGCGGCTTTTCGGCTCTCCGGCCGGTCAGCCCTCGGCGGCGGCTTCCCGCTTGGCGATGTTGGCGAGGATCTCCGCCCCCCGGTTCGCGGCGGACAGGCCACGGAACAGGAAGCAGAGGCTGATCGTCGCCTGCAGTTCCTCCCAGCTGGCCCCGGCCCGGCGGGCGGCGATGGCGTGCAACTGGGCGGCGTCGTTGAGGTCCATCAGCAGCATCCCGAACAGCATCAGCTGCGCGGTCTTGGTGTCGAACGCCTTGGGGTACATGGCGTGCGCGCGGATCTGCTCCTGCAGGTCCAGCAGGGTCGGGTCCAGGGCGCCGGTGACCGCCAGCCGGGCCTCGATCCGCGGCGGGACGAACCCGAGCAGTTCCTCGTAGACCGCGCCCCGCTCGGCGGCGCTGGGCTGCCCGTCGGCGTACGGCCCGATCCGCTCGGCGACCAGCTTGGTGTCCACACGGGGCGGCAGCATGTGCGATGTCCTCTCGTCGGCCGGCCGCCGCGCCCCGTGTCGGGGGCGGCGGCCGG
>DASTGO010000011.1:0-3001 GCA_035719045.1 Kineosporiaceae bacterium
CACCGTCAGGCCGGGATGCCGCTGGAGGACCGGGCGGAGGGCGGCCAGGATCTCGTAGACGATCGCCGCCAGCGGTTCCGGCTCGGGTGCGGGGGGCGGGGCCGAGGCCGACTCGTCGTCCGGGTCGTCCGGGTCGTCCGGGTCGTCCGGGTCGTCCGGCGTTCCGGCCGCGGGCCCGGGAGCGTCGGGCCGCTGGGGCGCCACCTCGGGCTCATCGTCCGGGGTCGGTGGGTCGTCCGGGGTCGGTTCGGGAGTGTCCGTGGACGCGGTCAGGTGGCCCGGTGCGGGCACGTCGTCCGGGGCCGGTGGGTCGTCCGGGGTCGGTTCGGGAGTGTCCGTGGACGCGGTCAGGTGGCCCGGCGCGGGCACGTCGTCCGGGCCCGGGTCGGGAGTGTCCGCGCACGCGGTCAGGGACCCCGGCTCAGGCTCCGGCTCGGGGGCGGGATGGACCTTGGGCGCGGGCGGCGACTGCGTCAGCGTGGCGAGCCGGATCCGGGGGAGCTGCATGGTGTCCGCAGCGTCCGCCTCGGGGGCGGCGGGGACGAGCGCATCGGGGGATGGCGCGGTTGCCTCGGGTTCGGACGCTGCTGACCGGTCTGGTTCGTCGCCTGCAGGGTCTTCGGTTGCCGGTTCCTCGGCGGACGGGCCGGGGAGCGCAGGTTCCGGTTCGCCCGGTTCCGGTCCGGCTGCCGGTGCCGTCTCGTCCTGGGCCGGCTCTGCGGGAGCGGATGCCGCGACCTCGCCGCCGTCGGCCTCCCCTGCCGCGTCCTCCGCCACGGGCTGCGGTTCGCAACCGGCTGCGTCCCCGGGGCCGGGCCGGACCTGGGCAGGTGCGAACGGTTGGCCGGCAGCCTGAGCCGGCACGCGCGCGGGTGCCGTGAACAGGTCGGGGGTCGCTGGGGCGGGTGCCGCGAAGAGATTGGGGGTCGCTGGGGCGGGTGCCGTGAACAGGTCGGGGGCTGCTGGGGCAGACGCCGCGAAGAGATCGGGGACCGCCATGGCAGTTGCCTCGGGGGTGGGCTCGTCCACCCCCGCGTTGCGGACCTGCGCCTGGCAGGCCAGCAGTCGCTGTTCTCGTTCCACCCTGCGGCGCAGGTGCTCCAGCCGGTCCCGGACCTCCACGTCAGCCCCTGACCGGCGAGGAGGCCACAGGAGTGCGCTGTGCGCTGCGCGACCCTGCCCGGGCCGGTGTCTCCTCGGGGTGCCCAGGGCGCAGGTCCCGGAACGGACGGGATGTTCGGGCGCCGCGGGGGCCGGCGGCACCCGGCAGGTCGCGGTACGGGGGTCGAGGCATGGGCGGTGGCACCCTTCACCCTGGCGCGTGTCGGTGCGCGCTGCTGACGAGCGTTCTCCTGGCCGGCGGGATGGGCCGTGCCGGGCCGGAGGCGATGCTGGAACGATCTGAGTCTGCAGATGTCTGGCTACTCTCTGCAATGCCCCGAGCGGGTACCGACCGGGAATCACTCGATCGGGGGCATCGCTCACGATCAGTGAGGGCCCGATGACAGCCGCCGACTTCTCCCCGGGTCCTGTGGGTCGCCCGGCGGGGGTTGCCGCGCTGCCGGGCGCCGCTGTGCGGTCCTGGCCGCGCGCCGTCAGCCGTTGTGCGAGTTCAGCCAGGCGCTTGCCGCCGGGGTCAGGGTGGCTCCGCCGGTCGCTGCGGCCATCCCCAGGCTGATCGTCCTGCTCTCGGGGTGCCGCCAGAAGCGCTCGTCCTTCTTGGTGAACATCGCACTGAGCAGAACGTCGACCAGGGCCGGGGAGAGCCCACTGCGGGCCATCAGCAGACTCGGCATGGTGATCGTCTCGACCGCGGGCACCCCCTCGTAGGTCCCGACGGGGATCGGGGCCTGGGAATAGGCGCCCGCACCGGTCCGGGCCATCAGCCAGTGGTGCTCGGCGAGGGGGATCAGGCGGATCCTCCGCCGGTGGGCGAGGTTCGCGATCGCGGGTGTGGGAAAGGCGGTGAGCGAGAAGGCGGCGTCGAGCGCGCCGATCTCCAGGGCCGTCATCGCCTGGGTCTGGGCCAGTCGGACCAGACGCGCCGGGGTCACCCCCACCGCGGACAGCAGCGCGGTTGCGGTGAACTCCGTGCCGCTGGCATCGCCGCCGACGCCGACGCGCCGGCCCTGGAGGTCCAGCAGGGTGTGGATCTGGGACTCCGCCGGCACCACCAGGTGGAGGCTGCTGTCGAAGACACGGCTGACGGCCGTGATCGTCTTGCGCCGCACATCACTGTCGCCCAGTGCGGCATCCAGGGAGACGAAGCCCACATCGACAGTGCCCGCGGACAGCAGGGCGAGGTTCTCCACCGACGCGGCCGTGATCCGCACCTGTACGTCGACCTTCGGGAAGAGGTTCTTCACCGCGGCTGCGAGGTCGCGGCCGACGTCGAGGTAGGCGGCGCCCACCGGCCCGGTGGCGAGCGACAACCGGCCCTCGACGCTCTGCCACGAACCGGTCACGGCCATGGCCAGCGCGCCGCAGTTGAGGGCCGCCAGCGCCCCCAGCAGCACCTGGCGACGGGACGGGCGCCGACGGCGGGGGAGCGGGAGGGGGTACGTGGTGTCCATCGTTCAGAAAACGTGATCCTGGATCACCTGTCACGTGGTACGAGAGGGAAGACCGGCGGGGGGTGAGGGCATCCCCTCGATCCGGGCATCCTGGACCGAAAAGCTCACCGCCGGTGTTGACGATCTCTCTACGGCGGACGACGCTCTGATCGCCGTGTTGTAAACGTTTACCGCCCCTCCTGGGCCGGCATCGCCTGACTGCCTGGCAGGTCACAGTGGAAACGTTTGCATGCAGGGATTCGTCGTTCGGGCGCGGGTGCTCGGACGCATCGATCGAGAGGATCTCGATGGGAGCACAGATGTGGCGGCGGGGTTCGGCCCTCGCTGCGGGAGCCCTCGGCGTCAGCCTCGTTCTCGCCGGGTGCGGGGGCGGGTCGAGCGGCGGCAGCGCCGGGGCGTCCACCAACAGTGATCCGGCGTGCAGCAAG
>DASTGO010000012.1:0-2147 GCA_035719045.1 Kineosporiaceae bacterium
AGCAGGGCTCTGCGGAATCGGACCAGCAGGGTCCGGTGACCAGCCTCGACGTCCGCACTGTCGTCGACCGGCTGCGCCAGGCCTACCGGGACGGGCTGCAGGCCCTGGCACCGAGGACGACCGCCCCGGTGGCGGTGGCCAGCCTCCGCCGCTCGCAGGCCGCCTTCGACGTCCCAGGCGCGGGTGAGGCCTGGCGGGAGATCGGCGCGGTCCTCGAGGAGGTGCGGTTCGGACACCGGCCGGCCGTGCAGGCAATGGCCGTGACCACCCGGTTGCTCACCCAGTTGCGGACCTCGGCCGAGGCGGCGCACCGGTCTGCGCTCGAGGCTGAGGGAACCGCGGTCCGGGCCGGTGCCCAGCCGGGTGCCGAGGCGGCTGCCCCCGGCACCCGCCGGGGCGTCGTGGCGGCGCTGGAGTCCCTGGTGACCGGCGGACGCCCGGTGGAGGCCGTCCGGCGGGAACTGCTGGCGCTGCTGGTCGCCCCGGCGGGGCGACCGGCTCCCGTCGACGGGACGGCCGTGGTGGCCGGGGACCTGTCGGTGGCGGACGCCGCGGCGGTGCGGGCGCTGGAGGCCGGTGTCCTGCGCGCGCTGGACGACCTGCGCGCCGAGGCCTCGGACCGGGCCGCGAACCCGCAGACGGGTGGGGTGCCCCTCTCGGGGCTGGTGCCGCTGCTGCGGCAGGTGTACCGGGAGCGGCTGGAGGAACTGCTGGGCGAGGCGGCCGACGCCGAGGCGGCCGAGTTCGCCCGATGGGCTCTGGACCGGCTGGCGGCCCCGGAGGGGGAGCGCTTCTGGGCGGACGCCGGGGCGAGCGTCGCCGCAGCCGCACCGAGGGCCGCCCGGATTCCCGCCGTCCTGCCGAGCACCGCGGAGCGCGGGTCGGTGAACGCCGGGCCGGTCACGCCGTCGCAGCCCAGGACGGCCGGGCCGGTGCGGGACTCCCGGCCGGGCTCGTCGCCGGAGGAGACCGCGCAGGACGGGTCGTCCACGCCGCAGACCCTGGAGCTGCCCCAGGCCGTGGCCGAGGACCTGGGCCGGCGGGTCGGGCAGCTGCTGAACGGGCTGCCGGAGAGCGCCCTCGGCCGGCCGTTGCTGCGCCGGTTGGCGGAGTACGTGGCCGCCGGGCAGGCCCTGACCGCCCGGGAACCAGGGCGGGTGCCCCTCGCCGGTTCCGTCGCCGGACTGCCCCCGAGGGCTGCGCTGGCCGCGGCCGAAGCGGTGTGGGGGGCGTCGCTGTACCGGGAGCTGGTGGCCCAGGGCGAGGAACGCCGGTCGGCCGACCTGCTCCCGCCCAACCAGGGGGCGCTCCCCGCGGCCCGGGAGGCGCTCGCGGAGGCCTATCACGGCCTGGGCGGTTTCGGCCCGGTGGCAGCCGTGGTCACCGGGGCGGGGCTGCCGCGCCGGGCCGCCGCCACCCTGCTGCGTGGCCTGTGGAACGCCTGGGCGGACCAGGCAGCGTCCCGGGTGCTGGCCGGCAGCCCGGCCGAGGTCGTGAACGCGGCCCAGCGTGAGCTGCGCGGCTACGCCGACACGGTGCAGCTCACCACGGACGAACGGGTGACCCGGGCCCGGCGCCGCGAGGTGGTGCGGGTGCCGCTGTGGGATGCGCTCGCCGCGACCCGTGGGGGTGCCCCGGCGGGCAGGGTCGTGGCGGTCGACGCGCTCGCCACGGAGGGCGGTCGCCTGCTGGAGCGCTGGGCGCTGGCCCCGTCGGCAGCAACGGCCCCGCGGGACTCGCTGTTCGACGACATGCTGTGGACGCCCGCGCCGGTCCGTCCCGGGCCGCGGTCCCGCTGGCTCGGGCGGATCCCGGCCGCCTGGCGGCAGACGTTCGGTTCCGTCGCCGCCCGGCCCTCCGAGGTGGTGCCGCTGACCCAGGTGGTCCCGCATGCGCAGGTGACCGCGCCGGTCCCGGCGGCCGCTGCGGCGACCCTGCGGGACCGGGTCGCCGTCCAGCTGGCCGGACTGCCGGGCGGCGGTGGCCGGTTCGAGGCACAGCTGGCCACGGCCGGGCAGGCGGCGGTCGTGGGACGCCGCGGCCGCCTCGACGGGGTGCGCGAGGCCGTCTCCGGCGCCCTGTTCGCGTCGCTGGCCGACTTCGGCCGGTCCAGGCCCCTGCCCCCGGACGCACCGGCCGCTGCCGCT
>DASTGO010000013.1:0-13521 GCA_035719045.1 Kineosporiaceae bacterium
GGGGTGGCCGCCTGGCCTGCCGGCTGATCCGGGCGTCGAGGTCGAGCTCGCGCAGCAGCCGTTCGACGGTGTGGAGCAGGAAGGTGTTCACCTCGGCCAGGCCCGGGTCCTCGCGCGGGGTCACCAGCAGCAGGTCGGTGACCCGGGCCCGGCCCTCGTGCAGGTCGTCCAGGCAGGCCTGCAGCGGGGCCGGGTCCGGTGGAGGCTCGGCCGGGTCGGCCTCCTGGCGGACCAGCCGGCCGAAGCTGCGCAGCCCCCCGGCGAGCTCCCGCAGCAGCAGGGCGACCGCCGCACGGGAGTCCGGGTCCACGGTGCGGTCCTCGGCCTCCCAGCGCCGGGCCACCACCTCGAAGCTTCCGAACATGCCGCGGATCGCGATCGCCGAATGCTCCAGCGCCTCCAGCCCCTGCCGCAGGCCCGGGCCGGCGTCGGGGGTGCCGAGTGCCCGCAGGTTGAGCCGCCGGCTCTCCTCCGCGCGCAGCAGGGCGGTCCCGACGTTGGGGATGTCGTGGGTGAGCAGACGGGCCTCGCCCAGCCGGTCCGCAGCCCGGTCGGCCAGCCAGCCGGGTTCGGTCCGTCCGCCGCCCAGGTCGCCGGCCGCCCGCTCCAGCAGCCGGGCGAGTTCGACGGCCAGCCCCTCGATGGCGGTCCCCGCGTCCCCGGCCGCCACCCGGGACGGGAACACCAGGTTCGCCAGGACGCCGATCGCCGCGCCGGCCAGGGTCTCGCTGATCCGTTGCCAGGCCGCGGTCTCCGCCGACCGGGCCCCCAGCCCGACCCCGAGCACGAGCATCGCGCTGATCGGGACCTCCAGCAGGTTCGCGCCCAGCCGCAGCACCTGCCCGATCAGCAGGGAGGCCAGGATGAGCAGCCCGAGACTCCACCAGGTCAGCCCGACCACGGAGGAGAACAGCACGGCCAGGGTCACCCCGGCGACCACGCTGACCACCCGCTCGATCCCGCTGAGCAGGACGCTGACCGGGGTGAGCTGGACGACGAGCAACGCGGTCAGCGGGGCCAGCAACGGAGGGTCGGCGCGCGGGAAGGCGGCCACCGCGGCCAGGTACGCGGCCACCGCGGCGACGGTGAACCGGACCGCCCGGCGCAGGGCGAGGGTGCCGCGCTGCTGGTACCGGGCCGCCATCCGCCCGGCCAGCCGTTGCACCCGGCGGTGCCCCCACGTCGTCATCGTGACCATCCCGTCATGGTGGAAGCGGGCCCGGCCGAGTACCCGGCCGGGCCGGTCCGCCTGCTCTGTGACCCCGGCTCAACGGCGGCGGGGTCGTCGGCGACGGGGTTGGCTGCCCAGGGCAGGCGGTGGGTGGTCAGTTGCGCTGGGACAGGCCGAGCCGGAAGTGCATGAGTGGATGTCCCGGCCCGTCATACCCCTCGACCGGACCCTCGACGGCAAATCCCATCCGGGTGTGGAAGGCGATCGAGGCCTGGTTCACCGGGGAGGTCACCGCGCTCACCCCGGTGCAGCCGTGTGCGCGGGCCAGGTCGAAGAACCGCTGGTAGAGGGCACGGCCCAGCCCCGTGCCGCGATGTCCGGGTGCCACGCCGACGAAGTGGACGTACGCCTGCCCGGGCCGGGACGGGGACAGGAACCCGACCAGGAACCCGGCCAGCTCACCGGCACCGTCCTCGGCGACCAGGCTGGTGGTGTGGAAGTGGTCCAGGAACAGCCGGGGCAGCGAGCCGAGGATCGGCCTTCCCCACCAGTCGTCGACCACGGCGGCGATCGCGTCGTAGTCGGCCGGGGCGGCCGGGCGCAGGGTGGCCGGAGGCGGCGGTCCGCCGGGTGGGATCACCGGGCCAGTCTGGCAGCCCCGGCCGGTCCGCCCGTCCCGGTCAGACTCGTCAGACTCCTGCCGCGGACACGACGGCGTCGGTGGCGAAGCCCGCCAGCAGCCCGAGTAGCACCCCGTAGGCCAGCAGGTCGGTCCGCCGCCCGCGGACGGCGACCCCGATCAACTGCAGCACCACGTAGAGGATCGAGCCGGCTGCCAGGGCGAGGAACGCGACGCTCAGCGGCTGACTCGTGTAGCCGTAGCCCAGGGCCGTTCCGGCGAAGGTGGGCCCGCCGCCGATCCCTCCCAGAGCGAGCAGGAAGCCCCACCCTGGGCGCTCAAGCCCGGGACGGTCCTCGGCGGCCAGCGGAGCGACGATCCCGAACCCCTCGGTGGCGTTGTGCAGGCCGAACCCGATCACCAGCAGGGTGGCCAGGCCGATCGCACCCCCGGCGGCGGACTGTCCGATCGCCAGTCCCTCGGCGAAGTTGTGCAGGCCGATCCCGACCGCGATGAGCAGCGCCATCCGGCGCCCGGGCGACCAGGAGGCCAGCCCGAGCCGCGCGGCCCGCAGTTCGCCGGTGGCCATCGTGCCGGGCCCGAACCGGGGCAGCCCACCGTCGGCCAGGTCGCGGTCCCGGCCGCTCAGCCGGGTCGTCCACCGCTCATAACCGACCAGTCCGAGCAGGCCGACGGCCAGTCCGCCGGCGAACAGGGCGCCGTACCCGGCCAGGGAGCCCAGGCCCGTCCCGTGCCGGTGGAGGTCGCCGAGTGCGGCGTCGATCGGCGCCCAGGCGGCCGAGAGCACGTCCCAGACCAGGAACAGCAGCACGCCGACGGCGGTCGCGTTGAGCAGCGCACGCATCACCGGCGCGGGTCGGCGCAGTCGTCCCACGGGAAGTCCCAGCAGGATCGTCGCCCCGGCGACGAAGCCGAGTACGAGGGTCTTCGAGAGGCTCACGTCGGATCTCCATCCACCGGGGGCGGCAGTGTGTTCGTCAGCCGGGCCGGGCGCGGGTGGAGCCGGGCCCGAACGAGTGGCTTAGGTAGCCCTAACTTCTTGCGGGTTAGGTTGCCCTAATCAGCGCCGGTCGGCAAGCAGGCGTGATCCATGCCACGTGCATCGAAGAAGTCAAGACAGGTCGCTGCCAGGTCGATGAGTCAGCTGCCAGATCCCTGGGTCGTTCCTGACGCCGACGGGAGACCCCCGCCGCCTCACCAGGCTCGAGCAACCCCGGACCACTCCGATCCGTACCCGAAGGTGGCCGCCCGACTGGAAAGTTGCTGGGAGCCCGCTGGGTCGGCCTGGTGGGTGCGGGGTAGGTTGCACGCCGTGATGATCAGCGAGGTCGCGGGGGCCGGGAGATCCCGGAACTCCTCGGTGACCCGGAGTTCCGTGAGGGCTCGGAACTCCACCAGAAGGAATCAGGAGAGGACCCGATGACCGTTCGCCAGGCCCGTCCCGTGGGAGTCCACGGGCGCGTGCTCGCCCCCGCCGCTGTGGCGCTCGCCGTTGCCGCTCTGGCCGGCTGCGGCGGCTCCGGGTCGACCACGACCGCGACCACCAGTTCGTCCCCGGCGGCCTCCACCTCCAGCGCCCCGGCCACCAACGGGATCGACAAGCTGACCGCGACCGAGGTGATGACCAAGGCCTCGGCCGCCTTCCAGGCCGCACCGAGCGTGCGCATCCAGGGGGAGATGATCGACGCTGGCAAGAAGGCCAAGGTCGACAGCCAACTCCAGGGCAAGGACGGGCGCGTCACGCTCGGCCTCGACGCGGTGAGCATGGAGCTGCTGGTCAAGGGGGAGGCGGCGTACATCTCGGGGAACGACGCCTTCTGGACGTCCTCGGTCGGTGCCACTGGGGCCAAGACGATGTCGGGCAAGTACCTCAAGACGACGGTCGCCGGCAAGGACGCCAAGGACATGATGGGCTTCATCGACCGCGGCAAGATCGTCTCCGACATCCTGCCCAAGGACAGCTTCAGCAGTGGCAAGAAGGCCACCCTCAACGGGCAGCCGGTGTGGGAGCTCAGCGACGGCGCCGGCAGCGTCTACGACATCGCCCTCACCGGCGAGCCGCTGCCGCTGCAGATCAGCAGCGCCAAGGACGGCAAGCTCACGCTGACCTACGGCATCACCGTCGACCTCACCGAGCCGCCGGCGGCCAAGGTCCTCGACGCCTCGAAGATGAAGTGACGGGCGGCAACGCCTGAGCTGTTCGGCGAGAACGGGGCCGGTGGACTTCCACCGGCCCCGTTCTCCGTGTCCAGGCGCCTGCCGGGGGTGGTCACGTGGACGGGCACCGTACCGGGCATCCAGCCGTTGACCAGGACAAACGCCCGTGAGTGATCATCTGCCCCGGTTCGGGTGACCTTGTGGAATCGGGGGCGGTGGCAGCAGGCTGATCGAATGACCTGGCCCCCCTCGGAACCCACGCAGCCGGTCCCGCCCTCGGGGGGATCCGCCTGGCCGCCCCAGCCCGCTCCCGACCAGAGCCGGCCGACCGAGGCGCTGCCGCCCTACCCGCCGCCCCCGGCACCCACCGCCGGGCAGCCGGGGACGCAGCAGTTCCCGGGGACGCAGCAGTTCCCGGGGCAACCGCCGTTCCCCGGTGCCCAGCAGTTCCCGGGGGTGCAGCAGTTCCCGGGGCAGCCGGGCCCGCAGCAGTTCCCGGGGACGCAGCAGTACCCGGGGCAACCGCCGTTCCCCGGTGCCCAGCCGTTCCCGGGCCACCCCGGCTACCCCGGTCAGCCGGGGTTCGGTCCGGGGTACCCGTCGGCTCCGGCACCGAAGAAGAGGCGCGGCGGCCTGATCGCCGCGGCCGCGGGTGGGGTTCTCGTCCTGCTCGTCGGCGGCGGGTTCGCGGTGTCCGCCCTGGTCGGGAGCATGGCCGACGACACCAAGCCGGTAGCGGCGACGCCGTCACCGCGGGTCACCGCGTCGCCCAGCAGTTCCTCGCCGACCATCATCAAGCAGTCGACCCAGCCGCTGGCCGCAGGGCAGACCAGGGTCACCGACGCCGCCGACGGCCTGACCATGGTGCTCCCCGCCGGCTGGGAGCAGGCCCCGACCAGTGCCAAGCAGTTGCAGGACTGGATGCAGAAGGCCAAGGTCAAGAACCCGAACCTGGCGCTGTCCAGCGCACAGATCGAGATGATCTCCAAGAATGTGGCGCTGTTCGCGGTGAATACCACGGCCAAGAAGGCGCAGGACTCCCGCTACATGATGGTGATGCGGGCGCCGGTGCCGATCCCCCCGCTGTCCGCCGCCGTTCTCCCGTTGATGAAGAGGTCGCTGGAGTCCACGGCGGGGCTGCAGGGGGTGACCTGCGAGCTGGCCACGGTGGCCGGCGACCCGGCGATCAAGGCCACGGCGAAGCTGAAGATGAACACCGGCGTGGCCAGCGTCACCCTGTACGCGCACATGTACATCGTGCACAGCCCGACCATGAACGGGTTCTACGCCAACTTCTACACGCAGGTTCCCGGCGACCCCAACGGCGACATCGAGTTCATGATGTCGACCTTCGACCCCAACTACACCGGCTGACCCGCTACACCGGCTGACCCGCTACACCGGCTGACCTGCGCCCGGACCGCCGCCACGCCGCCGTCGTTCGGCACCTCCCGGCACCCGTGTCACGGGAGCCGCAGCGGCGGGTCGGCGGTGTGTCCGGGTGCCCGTGCAGACCTGTCCGCCGGCCCGGATAGCTTGACCCCGTGACGATCGAGGCCGACAGCGGGCGAGGGCGCAAGGCCCGGGGAGCCTTCTTCACCCCGCCCGCACTGTGCCGCTACCTGGCTCGCTGGGCGGTCCGCGACGGCGGCGACCGGATCCTCGAACCGAGCTGCGGCGAGGCGGCCTTCCTGCTCGCCCTGGCCGAGGAGTTGCGGGTCCGCGACGGCGGTCCCGGCCGGCTGGACGGGGTGGAACTGCACCGGGCCAGCGCCGTCCAGGCCCGGTCGGTGCTCGCCGCGGCCGAACTCGACACCCGGGTGCGGGTCCGGGTGGCCGACTTCCTCGACCTGGATCCGGTGCCGGAGTACGACGCGGTGGTCGGCAACCCCCCGTACGTCCGCTACCAGGACTTCTCCGGCGAGGCCCGGACCAAGGGCCGACGGGCCGCCCTGCGGGCCGGGGTCCGGCTGACCAACCTCGCGTCGTCCTGGGCGGCGTTCACCGTGCACGCGGCGCTGTTCCTGCGCCCGGGCGGCCGGCTCGCGCTGGTCCTGCCCGCGGAACTGCTCAGCGTGAACTACGCCGCGCAGGTCCGGGAGTTCCTGATGCGGCGGTTCGGGCGGGTCCGGCTGGTGCTGTTCACCGAACGGGTGTTCCCCGGCGTGCTGGAGGAGGTCGTGCTGCTGCTGGCCGAGGGCAGCGGTCCGACCGATCACTGCGAGCTGGTCCAGGTCCGTGACGTCGACGAGTTGCTGGCCGACGGGCAGGGGGAGTCCGGGGCGGTGTCCCGCTGGCGGCCGGTGAGTGCGCGCGGCAAGTGGACCCCGGCGATGATCCCCGCCGATGCCCTGGACGGGTACGGGCTGGCGACCTCGCATCCGGGGGTGACCACCCTGCAGTCCTGGGGGGAGACCACGCTCGGCGCGGTGACCGGTAACAACGGGTACTTCGCGCTGACCCCGGTGCAGGCCGACGCTCTCGGTCTGGAACCCGGCCGGGACCTGCTCCCGCTGTCCCCGCCGGGCAGCCGGCACCTGCGCGGCCTCGGGCTGACGGCGGCGGCCTGGCGGTCCCTGGGCGAGCACGGCCGCGCCACCTGGCTGTTCCGGCCCGAGGGCCAGCCCTCCCGGGCCGCGACGGCATACATCCGGTCCGGCCGGGAGACGGGGGTGGACACCGCCTACAAGTGCCGGGTCCGCAGCCCGTGGTGGCGGGTCCCGATCGTGCCGCCCGCCGACCTGCTGCTGACCTACATGAACGCCGACACCCCGCGACTGACGGCGAACCCGGCGCGGGTGCACCACCTGAACAGCGTGCACGGGCTGTACCTGCGGGCCGGGCTGCGCCGCACCGGAGCCGCCCTGCTGCCGGTGGCCAGCCTGAACTCGGTGACCCTGCTCGGCGCCGAGACCGTCGGACGGGCCTATGGCGGCGGCATGCTCAAGCTCGAACCCCGCGAGGCGGATCTGCTGCCGGTGCCGTCCCCGGACGCGGTCACTGCAGCCCGGGAGGACCTGCTGCGGATCCGGCCCTCGGTGGCCGCGGACCTGGCGGCCGGGCGGCTGCTCGATGCGGTCGCCCGGGTGGACCGGGTGCTGCTGGTCGGCGGGCTCGGCTTCGACCCCGACGAGGTGCAGCGGCTGGCCGGGGCCCGGGCGGTGCTCGCGGCCCGGCGCGCGGCGCGGTCCGGCGGTGTCCGGTGAGTGGCGGCGGTGTCCGGTGAGTGGCGGCGAGGACGCCTTCTCAGCCTTCGACACCACCCTGGCCGGAGCCCGCGCGACGGACCCGTGGCGGCAGGAGCCCGGCACGCCCGCGGTCTACGCCCCCGACTTCCCGCTGCTGGAACGGCTGCTGGCCATCCCGGTAGCCGCCGGGGCGAAGGTGGTCAGCGGCCGGTTCGCCCGTGCGATCGACGCCTGGCTGGCCCATGAGCTGCGCCGCTGCGGGTTCGGCCCGGACGAGGTCTGGCCGAGGGCCACCCGGCCCCGGGTGCTGCCCCGCGAGCTGGCGATGCTGCTGGATCGGCTGCCGGCCAAGCTGGCCGACGAGGTCCGGTCCCGGCTGCCCGCCCTGCCTGCGCTGGCGCCGACCGATGCCAGGGTGCTCGGCCGCGCCTACGACAAGCAGGTCGACGTCTGCGTGGCCCGCTGGGACCGCGGCCCGGAGCTGCTGGTCAGCACCAAGGCGCAGCTGTCGTCGTTCGGCAAGAACCTGCCGAACCGGTTCGAGGAGGCCTACGGCGACGCGGGGAACCTGCGCGCCCGGTACCCGCTGGCCTCCGTCGGGTTCCTCTTCGTGCAACGGGCCACCGTGCGGACCGAGGAGCCGGACGCCTACGAGCGGACCGTCGACATGGTCCGCAAGCTGCGCGACATCGGCGCCGGCTACGGGTACACCGCGACCGGGCTGCTGCTGGTCGACTGGGAGGACCCGGCCGGGGACGGCACCGAGGTACGGGTGTGCCCCGAGGGCGTTCCCGAGGACGTCGCCGCACCGCAGTTCCTCACCGGGCTGATCGACCAGGTGCTGGCCGTGACCCCGGTGCAGTACCACGTGGAGGTCCGCCGGCGCCGGGAGCGGCGTCCGATCCCGATCCCGGACGGCGACGGCAGCGGCCTGTTCTGAGGTGGAACGGGGCCCGCCTGCGGTCGAGGTCAGCCGGCCCGCAGGAGGACGCCGGTGGCGTCCGCGGTGAGGTTCACCCCGTCGGGGCCGACGCCGCCCCCGTCCGCGACCAGGCCCAGCGGCAGCTTCGGCAGCGGAACGGTCTGGGTCAGCAGCCGGGCCACCGAGGGCCGTAGGGGGGCGGGCACCTGGGACAGCGACTGTGTCGGGACCGCCACGGTGAGCCGCCCCCGGGACACGCTCAGCTGGGCCGGTGCGGACACGGTCAGCGGGCCGCCCGGACCACGGTAGGTGACGGTCACCGCCAGCCGGCCGGAACCGCCGTCACTGAACCGCACCGTGGCCAGGTCGGCGGGGACGGCCGAGGCCACCACGGCGTCCAGGGTGGCGAACGACGCCGTACCCCTCACGTGGACGACATCGACCGGCACGCTGGTCACCTGCCCGCCGATCGCCGCCCCGAGCGGGACGTGCACCCCGTCCAGCCGGGTGACCAGGCTGTCCAGCCGCAACTGCCCACCTGCCGGCACCTGCTCCATCCGCACGTCGACCTCGTCATAGCGCCCACGGATGGCCTGCAGCAGGAACGGGAAGCCGGTGACCTCCACCCGCGGGTCCTGGGACAGGTGCTGGGAGGACCGCACCTGCCGGGCGATCGCTGCCTGGGCCGTGGCGCGGGCGGCGAAGTCGAGCCCGGCCAGCAGCAGGAGCAGCACGATGACCAGCACGATCACACGGCGCATCCGGGCAACGTAACCCGGATCGCCCGCGGTGCCCCATCCAGGGGACGCGGCAGCGGCCGGGCGGCAGGACCTGGTGGCGCATGCGAGGCTGGCCGGATGGACGCCGACAGCCGTCGCCGCCGGGATCTGCGCCGGATGAAGGCCCTGGCCACCGGCCTGCTCGTGGTCGCGGCGGCGGTGTACCTGCTGACCTTGCACGGCACAGGGGTGCCCGGCTTCGTCAACTCCGGTGCCGAGGCCGCGATGGTCGGCGCCGCCGCGGACTGGTTCGCCGTGACCGCCCTGTTCCGGCATCCGCTCGGCCTGCCGGTGCCGCACACCGCGATCATCCCGACCCGCAAGGACGCGCTCGGTCGCAGCCTGCAGGACTTCGTGGCGACCAACTTCCTGGCCGAGGACGTGGTCCGGGAGCGGATCGCCGGTGCGCGGGTGGCCGGCCGGTTCGGGGAGTGGCTGGCCCGCCCCGCCAACGCCGCCCGGGTGTCCGCCGAACTGGGGGCCGCCGCCCGCGGGGTGCTGGAGGTGCTGCGCGACGACGAGGTCGCCGTCCTGCTCGACGAGGTCGTGCTGCGGCCGGTGCTGCGCTACCCGTGGGGTCCGGCGGCGGGCCGGCTGCTGGAGCGGATCGTGGCCGACGGCACCCACCGGCGGGTGGTCGACCTGCTGGTGGACGAGCTGCACGGCTGGCTGGTGGAGCATGAGGGCCTGGTCACGGGACTGGTCGCCGACCGGGCCCCGGCGTGGACGCCGCTGTGGCTGGACGAGGCCATCGCCCGGCGCGCCTACCGGGAGACCGTCCGCTGGGCCACCGACGTGCGGGCCGATCCCGGGCATCGGGTCCGGGTCGCCGTCGACGACATGCTCGGCCAGTTCGCCAAGGACCTGCAGACCGACCCGGAGACCCTGCGCCAGGCCGGGGACGTCCAGCAGCGGCTGCTCGCCCATCCCGGGGTGCGGGCCGCCTTGGAGTCGGTCTGGTCGACCACCCGGAAGGTGCTCGTCGAGGCCGCCGACGATCCGGACAGCCACCTGCGCCGCCGTGC
This sequence comes from Kineosporiaceae bacterium, assembly GCA_035719045.1. Classification (GTDB taxonomy): domain Bacteria; phylum Actinomycetota; class Actinomycetes; order Actinomycetales; family Kineosporiaceae; genus DASTGO01. Next base: position 9,883 of record DASTGO010000013.1, read on the forward strand.
CGCGGACTCCCTGGCCGCCTTCGGCCGCCGGATCGTCTCCGACGACCGGCTGCAGGCCAGCCTTGACCGCTATGTCGAGGACGCGGTGGGTCATGTGGTCAGCACCTACCGGGACGAGGTGGCGACGGTCATCTCCGAGACGGTCCGCCGCTGGGACGGTGCGGAGGCCTCCCGCCGGATCGAGTTGCACGTCGGGCGTGACCTGCAGTTCATCCGGATCAACGGGACTGTCGTCGGCGCCCTGGTCGGACTGGTCATCCACGCGGTCACCGTGCTGGTCCCCTGACGGTCGGCTGCCCCTGACGGCCGGTGCGGGACCGGCTGCCCCCCGGCGTCGGGCCCGGACCGGCTACCGGCGAGGATGGGCGGGTGCCCGAGATCCGTCGCATTCGTCCGGGGGAGCGCGCCCGCGCGCTGGAGACGATCGTCGCCGCCTTCCGCCGGGACCCGCAGGTCCGGTGGTGGTTCCCCGATGACGAGGGGTACCGGGCGGGCGCGCCCGAGTTCTTCGGCGTCCTGCTCGACACCCGGATCGAGGGCGGCGAGGTCTGGGTGGCCGACGGCGGGCTGGCCGTCGCGATGTGGGTGCCCCCGGGCGGGAACCTGATCGGTCCCGAACTGGCCGAGCGCCAGTACACGGCGATGATCGCGGGGCTGCCGCAGCAGGCCGGCGCCCGGATCCAGCGGACCGACGAGGCGGTGGACGCCCTGCTGCCGGCCACCGCGCACTGGTACCTCGGCGTGCTCGCCTGCCACCCCGACCACCACGGACGGGGGCTCGGCGCAGCGGTCGCGGCTCCGGTCCTGGCCGCCGCCGACCGGGCCGGGCTCCCGGTGGCGCTGGAGACGGCCTCGCCGGTGAACGTCGGTTACTACACCCGCCGGGGATTCGCTGTGATCGGCGAGGTCAGGCTGGAGGATGCGGTCCCGCAGGCCGCCGGTGAGCCTGCGCTGGAACTGGTCGCCGGGGGCCTGCCGGGTGCCGGAGCCGCCGGTTCCGGGCCGGCTGCCGTCGGGGACGGGCTGAGCGTCGGGGTCAGCCTGTACGTCATGCAGCGGCAGCCCCGAACCTGACCTCATCGGGGCTGCCGCTGCCGGCCCGGCACACCGCCGGAGTTGGCTACCGGCCGGACGCCGCCCGCGCTGCTCACCGTCCGGCCGGGTGTCTCGGCCCCGTCCCGCGCATCACGGGAGCCCACCCCTGCGCCTGACACCGCGACGCAGCGGGACGGGACGGGAGCGGAATACCCGGACGGGCCCAGACCAAACCCTGCGCCGCCTGGGAATCGGAACTCTCCGTGCTCTCGTGGCTCCATCCGGGGCAGGTTGCTGCCGAAGACATCGACGTGCGTGTGCTGCTGGAAGCCGCCCGGGTGACCGAGCGGCCCGCGGGAGCGCCGACGCTGGTTCTCGTCCTGGCGGTCGTGCTGGTCGCCGCCGTCGTGGGTGTGCTCGCGCTCGGCGGCTTCGTGCTGTTCCGGCGGCTGCACCGGCCCGCGCCGCCCGTCCAGGGGATGATCGGTCCGGTCGTCCCGGTCCGGGCTGTCACGAATCCGGAGGGACTTGACGCCGTCGAGTTCGACGACGAGGACGACACCTACGACGACGGGGAGGAGTTCCCGGACGAGGACGAGGGGACGCCCCCGGACGGTGGTCCCTCGGCGCACCCCGAGACCACGGTCGGTGAGCGGCCGCAGCAGCCGGCAGCCGGACCCTCTCCCGCCCCGTCGGCTCCTGCCCCGGTCGTGCCCGCCCCGTCGGTTCCTGCCCCGGTCGTGCCCGCCCCGTCGGTTCCTGCCCCGGTCGTGCCCGCCCCGTCGGTTCCTGCCCCGGTCGTGCCCGCCCCGTCGGTTCCTGCCCCGGTCCCGTCTGCCCCGGGCGTTCCACCTGGCCAGCTCGGCCCCATCCGGCGCGCACTCGACGTCCTGCCCGGCCGGGAGCGGTCCGGTCCGTTGTCCCGGCGCCGTGAGGCCGAGACCGCACGTCCGGCCCCGCCCCGGGTCTCGCGGCCGTCCCGCTTCTTCGAGGAGAGTGTCGACGAGGAGTTCTGGGAGGGGGAGCCGGGCCCACACGCGCACGCTCCGGCAGTGCCCGGCCGTCCCGCGTCCCGCCCGGCGGTTCCGGTCCCACCTGTGTCGGCAGGTTCGACGCCCGGCGCCCCGGCCGTCCCCGCACCTACGGTGCCGGGCCTGGCAGCACCGGCTCCGGTGACACCCGTACCCGTGGTTCCGGCTCCTTCGGTGCCGGTGCCCGCGGTCCCGGTGCCCCCGCCGTCCGTGTCCGCTCCGGCACCGCCATCTGCGGCCCCGACCCCTGTGGCACCTGCATCCCTGCTCCCGGCACCCGTCACGCCTGAGACGGCGGTGCCTGCGCAGTTGCCCGTCCCCGCCGCCCGCGTGCCGGTTCCGTCCTGGCCCGCTCCCGTGGTGCCCATGCCTGCTGTGCCGGCTCCTGCCGCGCCCGTACCCGTGGTGCCCGCTCCGGTGGTGCCCGCCGCGCCCGTGCCCGCCGCGCCCGTGCCCGCCGCGCCCGTGCCGGTTCCGTCTTCGCCCGCTCCCGTGGTGCCCATGCCTGCCGCACCCGTGCCGGTGGCCCCTGCCCCGACCCTTCCGGTCGCGCGGCCCGTGACCATGTGGCCGCCCGCGGAGATCCCCTCCGGCGAGGACTCCCCTGCGGACGAGGTCACCGCCCCGGATCAGCCGACGGGTGCCGGCGAGGACGGTTCCGGGGTCCCGTCGCCGGCTCAGCGTCGGCGCCTGCGCAACGCCTCACGGCGACTGGCGCGGGCCACCGATCGGACGGCGATCGCCCGGGCCACGACCGAGGAGGCGGCTGCCCTGATCGCCGCCGACACTGCGGCCCTGGTGATCCGGTCGATCGAGGGACCTCGGGTGCTCTGGCAGCAGCCGGACGGCGCCGACCCGGCACGGACCTGGGGACCGGCCACGCTGGCCGCCCTGCTCGCGCTCGGCAGCCCCGTGCGGGAGGTCCTCGACGGCGACCCCCTGGCCGACGGTGCTGCGACGGCGCTGCTGGTCGTCCCGGTGGCCGCCGAGGGAACACCGGTCGGGGCGATCGTGGCCCGCCGGAGCACCTGCACGGCGTTCGCCGCGGCCGACGAGGACGCCCTGGCCCGGCTTGCCCGGATGTCCGGCTCCGCCCTGGACGCCGCCGCCCGCAGGGGCCGGTCCGCCGCGGTCCCCGGCGCTGACCTGGTCACCGGCTTCGCCACCAGGGACGGGCTGACCGCGGACCTGCAGTCGGCCCTGCGTTCGGCTCAGCAGCACGGGATGCCGATGAGCCTGGTCCTGCTGGAGATCACCGGCCTGTCCCAGCTGCGACGGGAGCAGGGGCGTCCGGCGGCCGACCAGGTGCTGGCCGGGATCTGCGAGGTGCTCGCCCGGCGGCTGCGGGTCGGCGACGTGGGGTACCGGTTCGGGCATGACGAGCTCGCCTTCCTGCTGCCGCTGACCGGCCCTTCCGGGGCCCGTGCGGTGGCGGAACGGCTGACCGCCCTGCCGCTGGCCCTGGATGTTCCGCTGCCCGGCGGCGCCCGCGGAACCGCCGGCGGTCCGGCCGGGGCGAAGGCGACGGGTACGCCTGCGGCCAGGGCGGCGGGTAGGGGCGCCCGCCCGGCAC
>DASTGO010000014.1:0-2489 GCA_035719045.1 Kineosporiaceae bacterium
CCTCGGTGTCCTCCAGAACGGACTCCGCGGTGAACAGCCGTTCCTCCAGCTCCGCCAGCTCCCGCCGGTCACCCCCCAGGGCGGCCTCCTTGGCGGCCAGGGAGGACCGCAGCCGGTCCGCCTCGGCCCGGGCCGCCCGCACCGTCGCCCCGAACTGGCCGACCTGCCCGCTCACCGCGGCCATCCGGGTCTCTGTCTCGCGCAACCGGGCACGGGCCTGCTCCACCCGCTGCGCGGCCTCCGCCCGGCGGGCCTTGGCCTCGGCCAGCTCGGACGCCGCCTGCTCGCCCCGGGCCGCGGCGTCCGCCAGCTTCTGGGCGGCCTCGTCGACGGCGGCCTGCACCTCCAGCAGCGACGGGGACGACGCCGAACCGCCCTGGACCAGCCCATCGGTCACCACGTCCCCGGCGAAGGTCACCGCGGTGACGTCGTGCGCGTCGGCGACCAGGCGGCGGGCGGCGTCCAGGTCCGACACCACCGCGGTCCGGTCGAGCAGCCGGTCCAGGGCGGCGGACAGGGCCGACGGGCCCTGCACCAGGTCACGGGCCCAGCGCGCCCCCGGGGGCAGTGCCGGCCAGCCGGACCGGTCCATCCCGTGTCCGTGTGCCCCCGAACTGACCAGCAGCGCGGCCCGGCCGGCGTCGTCCTCCTTGAGCAGCCGCAGTGCGGCGTCGGCGTCGGCGGCCGAGTCGACAACCACGGCGTCTGCGGCCGCCCCCAGCGCCGCGGCGACCGCGTTCTCATGCCCCGGCACGACCTGCAACAGCGCTGCCACCGAGCCGAGCACGCCGGACAACCGGGAGCCGGCGGCGAGCACCGCGCCCGCCCCGTCCTTGCGCCGCAGCCCCAGCCCCAGGGCCTCGTGCCGGGCGGTCCAGGCGGCCCGTTCCCGCTCGGCCTCCCGCTCCACCTGACGGGCCTGCTCGATCCGCTCGTCCAGCTCGGCCAGCGCCTGCGCGGCCACCTCGAGCTCGGCGTCGAGGTCCTCCCTGCCCTCCTCGACCCCGGTCGCCTGGGCCTGCAGCGTGTCCAGCTCCTGCTGGGCGGTCAAGGTCCGCTGCTCCGCCTCGGCGATCGCCGTCTGCAGCCGGTGGGTCTCCTCCTCGCCGGCCTCCAGGCGGCTGCGCTTGGCCGCGGCCTGACCGGCCAGCCGGGCCAGGCCCTCGCGCCGGTCGGCGGCCGCCCGGATCAGGGCCTGGATCCGCCGCTCCTCCTCGCCCTCGGCGCGTTCGGCCTCATGCCGCAGCTCGACCGCACCCTCCAGCACCTCGCGGGCGGCGTCGACATCCTCGGCCAGGGCCTCCTCCTGCTCGCGGACGGCGCGGGCCTGGGCCTCCAGCTCCTCCGGGTCCCGGCCGGGGGCGCGTTCCCCCGCGGTCTCGCCGAGCAGCCGCTGCCGCTCCGCGGCCAGCGTCGCGGTGCCCCGGATGCGCTCGCGCAGGCTGGACAGCCGGTACCAGGTCTCCTGGGCCCGGGCCAGCCGCGGCGCGGCCTCGGCGGCGGCGCGCTCGACCTGGGCCAGCCGCCGGCGGCCCTCGGTCAGCTCCCGCTCCACCTCGTCCCGGCGCTGCCGCAGCGCGGTCTCGTCGGCGACCTCCTGGGCCAGGGTCTGGGTGAGGGTGACCAGTTCGTCGGCGAGCAGGCGGGCGCGGGAGTCCCGCAGATCGGCCTGGACGACAGCGGCACGCCGGGCGACCTCCGCCTGCCGGCCCAGCGGCTTCAGCTGGCGGCGGATCTCGGCGGTGAGGTCCCCGAGCCGGGTGAGATTGGCCTGCATCGCGTCGAGCTTGCGCAGCGCCTTCTCCTTGCGCTTGCGGTGCTTCAGGACGCCCGCCGCCTCCTCGATGAACGCCCGGCGGTCCTCCGGTGAGGCGTGCAGGACGGCGTCGAGCTGGCCCTGCCCGACGATGACGTGCATCTCCCGGCCGATCCCGGAGTCCGACAGCAGCTCCTGGATGTCCAGCAGGCGGCAGTTGCTGCCGTTGATCGCGTACTCCGAGCCGCCGGACCGGAACATCGTCCGGGAGATCGTCACCTCGGTGTAGTCGATCGGCAGCGCGCCGTCGGTGTTGTCGATGGTGAGGCTGACCTCGGCGCGGCCCAGCGGAGGGCGGCCGGAGGTGCCCGCGAAGATGACGTCCTCCATCTTGCCGCCGCGCAGGCTCTTGGCCCCCTGCTCGCCCATCACCCAGCTCAGGGCGTCGACGACATTGGACTTGCCCGACCCGTTCGGGCCGACGACACAGGTGATCCCCGGTTCGAAGCGCAGCGTCGTCGCGGAGGCGAACGACTTGAAGCCCCGCAGGGTGAGGCTCTTCAGGTACACGCAGCGGACTCCTCGCCGGTGGATCCGGGTGGACCCCGGGTGCTTGTCGTCGCGGCCGCGGCAGCCGGCAGACCGGCGCACGGTCCGGCACCGCCGTCGGCGGCATCCCGGCCCGTGACGCTGCCGCGCCCACGCACGAGCGTACGGTTCGACCGCGGCGGGG
>DASTGO010000015.1:0-7394 GCA_035719045.1 Kineosporiaceae bacterium
CTGCACATCGCGTCCGCCCAGGGGTCGATGGCAGATGGGTCGATGACCCTCACCGTGGATGAGCACGCCCGCGACCTCGTCACCATCGCCGGGATCCTCACTCGCAACAGGGAGAACAACACGGACCCGGCACGGCTCCCCCTGCGTGGGCACCGCAAGAGCCGGCAGTTGCGGGACACGGTCGTTGAGTTCGACGGCGAGAGCGCGGCCGGGGTGATCCCGCGTCACGCGCTGTTCGGCGGGTTGTGGACGGTGATCCGGGTCCCGGTGTCACAGGCCGGGCGGATCGCCAAGGTGACCGCGAAGACCACCGGGCCGATGTCCCCGTTCTGCCTCGCGTTCTTCGGTGACGCTGTGACCCCCGCAGACCTGATCGCGCACGTCGGTGCCGTCCCACTCACGTCCCGTGTGGACGGGTACGGGCCGTTCGACTGGGACGCTGACGCCCTCACCGAACTCGGCTTTCTGCAGGCCATCGGCGGGCCTGGGCAGGCAGCTGGCTACGACCCTGGGTATGAGACCAGCCCTCACACCGGGTCGTCGACACCGCTGACAGGAATCCTCAACAGCGAAGCTGGCTGGGATTACCAGTCCTCGTTCCCGCCGTGGCTGTGGGTCGCCGAATGGGCCCTCGACTCCTGCTACATCGAGGGTCGGGTCTGGCCGGCCCCGCCGGAGTGAGGAGTCGGTCGTGAGCAGGTACAGGATCGTCACGACCAGGGCCTCCCCCGTCCCTGGTAGCCAGCAGGCATGGGATTTCACTGCAGGATGGGACCGTCCTCAGCCGTCCTTGCAGCTCATCGGAGGGACATCGGCGTTGTCGGACGGCGATCCCCTTACGGGGTACGAGTGGCAGACCTACCCTCCGGACATGTCCGAGCCCTGGACGCGTGAGGTCACCGTCGACTACGCGATCGAGGTGCCTGCGAAGGCCTACTCGGTGAGTGAGATGCGGGTTCCGGTGACCGCGTGCATCGCGGTCACTGGAGGCGTGAACCCGCCGCACATCAACGCCTACGAGACGCGTTTTCTGATCCTGGAGGCGGTCGCTGTGGGCGATTGGACGGCCGTCGACTACGGCTACCGGTACGGGAACAGGCTCGTTCTTGCTTCCGGGACGCGGATCGACCACTACACGGAGCAGCCTCCAAGTCAGTGGAACACCAGGCACCCGAACACGCTGCAGTACACGCTGACCCCCGTCCAGTTCGGATCGCAGCGAGTCGAGCAGGTGAAGGCGAGCGGCCTGCGGCTCGGGATCTGTGTCAGCAGTGATGCTCCGGACTACGCCAGCAAGGTGCAGTGGTGGGTGTCGGAGATCGGATCCGTCGAGGTGGACTGGTGGGTGCAGGACGACGTAGTCCCGCCGCTGCATCAGGTTCGCCGTCCGGGCGGAATGGACTCGCACGCTGCCCTGGCGCGAGGTCGAGCGACCCGGCAGTCGTCCGGGTTGGCGCGGGGCATGTTGTGACCCCGAGACGGTAAGGCGGGGCCGCGTGCAGGGTGCGCCGCGTGGTTGGGGTCGCAGGGTGGGGTCCCGGGGCCGTCGTGGGGCGGCGGTCCCGGGGCCCCGGGCCTCCACCGGTTGGAGCCGCCCCGCGAGATTCGGAGGGATCACCCCCATGCGAGCCTTCTTCACCGAGAACACGCCCCTGTTCGGGCTGGTCCTCGCCGTCCTCACACCCCTGGTCACCGCGGTCGCGCAGCAGCCCCGGTGGACGTCCCGGACCCGATCCATCGTGGGCGCGCTCGTGTCCCTGGTGGTCGGTTTCCTGACCGTCGCGACGGCCGGCAAGCTCGGCGACACGTCGACCCTGCTCACGACCCTGGCCCTGGTCGTCGCCGCCGCGGAGGCCTCCTACCAGAAGCTGTGGCGTGGCACCGGCCTGACGCAGATGATCGAGAACGCGACCAGCCCGCGCCAGGTCAAGCCGCTCCGGTTCTGACCGGATCGCCGGAATCGGCACCCTTGGCTCAAGGCGTGACGCGGTTGCGGCGGATACCATCGTGGTGTTGACGGCCCGTCCGGTCGCCGACGCTCACCGGCAGTAGCAAGCCGCTGGAGGATCCTCCAGATGGGCGGCGAGTAACGGCCCATGGTTCCGGGTCGGGGCTCTGTGCCTTCGAGGCGCGGGGGGTGCATGGTCCGGCGATCCTGCATCCGAGGGAGGGGTTCGCTCCCCCGAAGAACCGCCCTCCGGTGAGTGTCGGTGATCGACGGGCCGTCCCACGTAGCGGACGTAACGCTACGTGTGGGCGAAGGGATTCGAACCCCTGACCACGACTATGCTGCCGCGGAAGCGTTCCGGGTAGCGGCGGGATAGAGGTGCCGGGTGGGTCAGCCCGACGAGGCGGAGATCGCCAAAGAGATCGCCTACCTGATGGGGATGCAGTCCGAACGCCAATACCAGGAGTACGTCTCGGACGTACTGGGCGATCGAGACCCGGACGAGGTCACGCTCGCGGCGATCCGGTCACCACAGCTCGTGCGCCGCACCTTGGATGCGCTCACGGCGATCATCAACCAGATCAACATCGACCTGGCCGTGAACCGGAGGACCCGGGAACGGGACGCCGAGTGGGAGCGCGCCGCCCTGCGGGTGCAGAACCGGTACGGGATGGAACGGAACGCCGTCCAGCGGATCGTCAACGAGATCGACGAGCGTGAGGGCCGGCGGGGGAAGCCGAATCCGCGGGCTCGGGCGATGGAGCGGTTGGCGACCGAGAACCTGGCTGGCCCGGTCCCTCAGGGGAGGTTCCGGGATCTCCTCGAGGAGGAGAAGGCGAAGGTCGAGGCTCGCCGCAAGGCTGCCCGCCAGGCCGCAAGAGACGCGCGCCGCCGCTCTCGCTGACTTGCCTTTCACGGCGTGTCGGGTCATCCTACAACCCGAGTCACCGTACTCTCTCTAAAGTAGGTTCGGCCGGGTGAGCGACCCGGCTTCGCACAGGTCAGGAGCACAACGTTGGGACCCACCCCTCGCCGCGGCACCAGCCGCGCCAGCACCGCCACCCCCGAGAAGGCACCCGACACCACCCCCGCTGACGTCCAGGCCGCCATCGACGCGCTGGAAGACGACACTGCCCTGCAGGGCATCACCAGCGCCTACGAGGGCGTGGTGGCCGTGATGCGGCTCGTCCGTGGGGTCGCCAAGCGGGACCGGAACGACGAGCAGCGCTTCTTGTTCCGGGGCATCGACGCCGTCCTCAACGCTGTCGGCCCCGCCCTGCGCCGGGCGGGGATCATCCCAATCCCCCGCGTGCAGGAACGGGTGACCACGCAGGTCGCCACCCGGGCTGGCCGGATGATGAACCACACGCTCGTCAGGGTCACCTACGACTTCCGGGGCCCCGGCGGACCGGACGACGTGATCTCCGCCGAGAACATCCCCGGCGAGGCCATGGACGTCGGGGACAAGAGCGTGTCCAAGGCGATGTCCGTCGCCTTCCGGACCGCCCTCATCCAACTGTTCGCCCTCCCCACCGACGAACCGGACCCGGACGCCACCTGCCACGAGATCGGGAAGCAGGTCACCGAGGACGAAGTGCTCAAGGCCTTCCGGGACGCGGTCGAAGGCGCCAACGCGGAGGGCCCGGCCGCCGTCGCCGCCGCGCTGATCGAGGTCGGCAACGGGTACGGCCCGGACGTCCTCGGCGCCGTCCAAGTGCACGACAAGGAGGGCACCGAGATGACCGCGGACGCCCTGCTGCGGAAGATGATCGCCTGGTTCGAGCGGCAGGCGGCCGCCGCTGCGCAGGCCGGGCAGGATCCCGCGTCCCAGCAGGACGCCGTCGAGGGACCTATCCGGGACGTCCACGCGGACGAGGCCCCGCAGACGTCGGTTCATCCCGAGCCTGCCCAGCCGGAGCCCGCACAGCCGACCCCGGTCGAGTCCCAGCCTGCGCAGCAGGCGGAGCAGGCGCCAGCGGAGCCGAGCAAGCCGCGCAGCCGCGACGAGGAGACCTTGGCCCGGGTGCGGGACGAGATCGCCTTCCAGGCCCGCGTCATGGGGAAGCCGGTCCACGCGTTCACTCGAACGCTCACCGCTCGAATCCGGGCCGGGTGGGAGCAGATGACTGTCACCCACTTGCGGGCCGCAGGTGAGTGGATGGTCGGCCAGCGTCCCGACGTCGTCAGGGCGTTGCGTGCCACTGGGAACGCGGCCGGTGCGACTCTGTATCAGGGCATGCCCAACCGTGGGCCCGCGGACCCGCGGATCCTCGCGCAGATCGAGGCTGGCGGGCTCGACGAGGGCGCGGCGGCCCCGCAGGGCGCGCGGGCGTGATCATGCAGAAGGGGCGGCCAGGTGTCCCCTGGCCGCCCCTTCGCCGCATCTGGTCAGCGGGCGTGACCGGTGATGAGCGCGGTGGCTGGCGCGCTGGTCGCGTCACGGTGCCGGGCAAGCCAGCCCTCGAGGGTCGCGGCCGTTCCGTGCGGGTCGCCGTCGTTGGCGGTTCCAATCCGGTGCTCCGTGTCGACTCCGCTGGCCTCCGGGTCTGGAGTGGACCACAGGGCGACGACGTCGGCGAACTGGGCGCGGAGCGTTTCGGCGGCCATCCCGGGGATCACTGCGGCGATCTCCTCGTACGAGGTGTCTTCCAGCAGTTCGGTGAGCACCCACCGCTGCCAGGCGAGAGCTGTCTCAGCCCGCATCCGCCGCACGGCGTCGGCCCGCTCGCGCAGGGATCCGGTGCGGTCGCCGGCCTGCGCGAGGAGGTCGTAGCAGCGGTCCGCTGTCTCCCGGAGTGCTACCCCGTAGGCGATTCGTGCTCGGTCTGCTGGGAGGACGGTGTCGGACACTGCGGGCTCCTGGGTGCGGTATGCGGTTCGCGGGCGAGTGTGGCATGGGCGCCGGGGTGCCCTTCTCGGACACACCTGACTTGCATGATCTTTATAGAGGGTACGATACTGGCGGCGGTTGGGCGAGAGCGCAGCCCGCCGGGAAGACGAGACGGAAACCAGCACCACCACTACCGTCCCGCTCCACCCACCAGAACCAGGCCCGCGCGAGCGACGCGGGAAGAAAGCAGGCCACGGAACCATGAGCACCCCCACCACCGACGTCACCCCCGACGGCGCCGCCTACTCCGAGACCGTGCAGGACGACCTGACCCGGCTCGCCTCCCTCACCGTCCTCGAGGTCCTGGCTGCAAAGCAGAAGAGGCGGATCACGGAGGAGAAGGAACGGGTCCGCGCCCGCGCTCTCCGGCATATGAACGAGGTCCGCGCCACCCATGGGACCGGCCCCCGCTTCGAGGCGTACGACCCGAGCCTGGGCCACCTCTGTCACGTCAGCCTCGAGACGGCCAAGCCCATCTACACGGTGGCGGACAAGGAAGCCCTCGCCGATCACATCCGCGCGGCCGCGCCCTCCGAGGTCGACGAGGTGTTCACCATCCGCATCCACACCGGGTTCGGCAGCGACGCCGTCATCGACGCCCTGCTGGAGTGGCTGACCCGCTACGACGCCACGACCGTCTCCTACCAGCAGGGCACGGAGATCCGGGCCCGCTACCTCGACACCCTGTACGAGAACTGCGAGATCGTCGAGCAGGACGTCACCGACCCGGCCACCGGTGACCCGGTCCCCGACCCGGACAACCCCGACGTCAACCTCACCGAGCACGTCCTCGTCCACAAGACCACCGGGGCCGTCCTACCCGGCGTCAAGGTCGCCCCCGCCTCAACCGACGCCCCCAGTTTCTCCCTCAACAGCTGGAATCCGGGGATGAAGGACGCGATCGCCGCGCGGCTTCTCGCACGATACCCGGCCCTCGACAGCACTCCCGGCGTGGACGCCGACGACGCCCCCGCTCCGGACACGCAGGCCCCGTCCACCGAGGCTGCCCCCGCACCCGAGAGCGACCAGTGACCACCCCGCTGCTCGTCGACTACGGGCCGGCCGAGGAAGTCGCTCACCCTGAGCTGGAGTGGCAGGGCCGGTCCCTGTGTGCGCAGACCGACCCGGAGGCGTTCTTCCCGGAGAAGGGGGGATCCAGCCGGGACGCGAAGCGGGTGTGTGCGTCCTGTGAGGTCCGCGTGGAGTGTCTGAACTACGCCCTCGACCACGAAGAACGGTTCGGGATTTGGGGCGGCCTGTCCGAGCGGGAGCGGCGCCGCCTCAAGCGGCGGGCCGCCTGACCTGCACGTTCCCATGATGAGCGCCACACTGCGACGCCACGCGCGGCCGCCGGGACTGCACCATGCCCGGCGGCCGTCCGGCGTACGATCCGGGCATCCGGCCTGTCAACGGGCGGCCGGCTGCCAGCAGACTTCACGCGATCAGCGGCCAGAGCGAGGCCGTGAGCACACCCGCGAGGAACCCATGCCCACATTGCACCGTCGGCGCGCCTCCCACTTTGGCCGAGGCGGGCCGGGCTACTTTGCCCGAAGGCACCGACACAACAGCACACAAACGACGACGGCGGCGTGTCCGCCCCCCCGCTGCCAACGGGGATACAGGCGAGACCGCCGCCGTCACAGCCACCTCATCCACTACCACGTCTCCGAGGTGACACGAATGACGGTACCCGCCGTTGCGGGTCCCGGCAGCACCCGGCACACGGTCGGGACCCTGCCGTTCTCCGTGAACCCGCCTACTACCGGCGCGCTCATCGACGCAGCGCTGCAGGCGGACATCTCCCCCGCGGCCTTCCGCTTCTACGTCGCCGCCCTGCGCAAGCTGTCTGGCAGCGAGCCGTGGACGCTCATTGAGATGGCCGACGCCGCCGAAGTCGCCCACCACGGTGCTCGCCGTCTCGTCGCCCCCCTCGTGGCCGCGGGCCTGCTCACCGAAGGCAAGGGGATCCGGGACTTCCGCAAGCGCGCCGTCTATCGGCCATCCCTCCCGAGCGTGCCGGAGGAGGTGGCCCTGTGACGGAGTTCGTGGAGGACCCGGACCCGGACGCCACCGAGGACACCCTCGAAGTCGAGGAGCCCGGCAACTGGGACAAGATCCCGACCGCCGTCTGGCACGGCAAGACCGGATGCAGCCCCGGCGGAGTCGTCGCGTACCTCGCGCTCCGGCGCCGGGCGACGATGCGCCGCCGCCGGCCGGACTGCCGCCGCAGCACCCTGGCCGAGGACATGGACATCACCGTCCGGGCCGTTGACGGCCGCCTCGACGAGCTGATCGAACGCGGGTGGCTGCTGATCACCCCGCGATTCCGGCGCACGGGCGACGGCGGCCAGATGTCGAACCGGTACCAGCTCCTGTGGGACCCGATCACCTCCGTCGACGACCAGCGGCTGCAGGAGCACCTGGCCCGCGTCGCCGACTTCAACGACTGGATGGAGGAGCAGCAGAAGAAGAACGTCGCCGCGGGGAAGAACGCCATCAACGGCAGACGCGACGTCCGCAAGGCGTCGTGGAACCCAGAGAAGGCGGTAAAGCCGC
>DASTGO010000016.1:0-20987 GCA_035719045.1 Kineosporiaceae bacterium
ACCATCCGGCCAACGACCCGGCCCGGCCGATCCCGGACAGCTACCCGACAACCCGGACGACTGGACCGAACTCGCCGACTGGACCGAACTCGCCGACCTGCTGGAGAACGACAACCGGCAGGAACTCGCCGGCTTGCCGGATCTGCCGGTGATGGATCCCCTGGTGGGTTCGCCGGGTGGACCGGAACCGGACCGCGCCCCGGAGCCTGACCTGGACCAGGGGGGACCTGACCTGTCGTGGTTGCGGCGGCTGATGCCGGACAACCAGCCCCCGCCAGCGCCGGCGCCCGCCCCGACCCCCGGGCTGCCACCCGCCGAGACGAACGCCCCGGATGCCTCGCCTCCACCGAATCGCACCCACACCGGGGATATCCCGCCCGGGACGACCTGGGGTGGATCACACAAGCGCGCCCGGGACGAGGAACCCCGGCCCGGTTCGGGCGGCAAACGCGTGGCGCGACAAGGGGAATAGACGATCACGGGGCCCTGCTCCTGAACAGCTGGGTGGGCTGCTGCGGGGTGACCTTTTCGAGGTCTGGAAACGCTTCCAGCAACCGAAACCGTCACCGCCAGGGACACCACTCAGACCATCAGGTCGCCTGTAGATCTCCTGCGGAGTCTCCTGACGGCCGAGCACCTCGACAGGCCCCCGACGTTGACGGATGACGGTTTCACGTCAGGGGATTGACCGTTGCCTGTGACCCTGCTCATACTTCCGACCACTCGCTCCATCGTCAGGTTTCCTGATGAGTCCTTCCTCAGGCCGCCGAGCGCGGCGAGTCATGCCCGCATGCGCGGGTGAGGTCCCGCAGGCTTCAACATCGGAGTTGACCATGGGTAGCAGGACGTTGACCGCGCTCGCGCTCGCCGGGGGTCTCGCCCTGGCCGGATGCGGCGGCACGAACAGCAGCAGCGGTGGCAGCAGCAGCGGCAGCGGTGCGGCGGACAAGGGCCCGATCAAGATCGGCGCGGTGGTCCCCCTGACCGGCCCGTACTCCCCGCTCGGGACCGGTGACAAGGCCGCCATCGAGCAGGAGGTCAAGCGGATCAACGCCGCCGGCGGTGTCCTCGGCCGCCAGCTCGACGTGACCGTCGTCGACGACAAGAGCGACGTCACGCAGTCGGTCACCGAGTACAACAAGATGGCGGCGGACAAGTCCTACAGCGCGATCCTGTCCTCCTCCAACGCCTCCGCCTCCGCCGCGGTCGGCCCGAGCGCGATCAGCACCAAGACCCCGACCCTGGCCCTGAGCCCGATCAGCGCCTACTCGAGCGGCAGCAACCCCTACGCCTTCACCGTCCCCGCGACGCCCGAGGTCTACTCGGCGAAGATGGCGGAGTACTTCGCCGCCGCCGGGATCAAGACCCTCGCGATCGCCTACAACGGCAAGGACATCTACGGCAAGACCGGCAACGAGTCCACCAAGGCGGCCGTGGCCAAGAACGGCATCAACGTCGTGGTCGACGAGCCGATCGACCCGGGCAGCACCGACTTCACCCCGCTGATCCAGAAGGTCAAGGACGCCAAGCCGGATGCCTTCCTGGTGTGGTGCGCCGGCCCGGCCCCGGTCATCATCACCAAGCAGTTCCAGGGCGCCGGGATCAAGCTCGTGCTCACCGGCGCGAACGCCTCCAACCTGTTCACCAAGCCGGCCGGCCCTGCCGCCGAGGGCGTCGTGATGGGCAGCAGCATCGCGGTCGCCGGCGCCGAGGTCCCCGCCGGCCCGCTGAAGAGCGAGATCGACACCTTCGCCCAGCCCTGGCTGACCGCCAACAGCAACGTGTACCCGCCGCAGTTCGCCTTCGACGGCGTCACCGGCATCCGCCTGCTGAAGGCCGCCATCGAGAAGGCCAAGTCGAGCGACCGTGAGGCGATCCGCAACGCGCTGGAGAGCCTGGACGTGCTCACCCCGATCGGTCACTTCACCTACTCCAAGACCGACCACGCGGGCCTGCAGGCCGACGCGATCGCCATGGTCGAGGTGAAGGGCGGCGCCTTCGTGGCCACCGACTTCACCAAGCAGCAGTTCGCCACCAACCTGCCCAAGTAACCACCGGCCCAGCGACGACAGGCCGGTGCCGGCCCGGGAGCGTGCGACATGGAAGCGAATCAGGCCGACGCAGTCCTGCTGCGGCTGGACCACGTCTCCCGGGCCTTCGGCGGGGTGTTCGCCACGCGGGACGTCAGCCTCGACGTCCCGCGCGGCGAGCTCCGCGGAGTCATCGGCCCGAACGGTGCCGGCAAGTCCACCCTGTTCAACCTGATCAGCGGTCACCTGCGCCCGGACTCCGGCACGGTGACCCTGGCCGGGCGCCGGATCGACCGGCTGCCACCCCATACCCGGGCTCGGCTCGGCGTGGCGATCGTCTTCCAGGGCGCCCGGCTGTTCGGCCGGATGTCCGTGCTGGAGAACGTCATGGTCGGCGCCCACGCCCGGACGCAGGCCGGCCTGGCCTCGGCCGTGCTGCGGCTGCCGCGCCACCGCCGCGAGGAACGGATGATCGCCGACTCCGCGCGGGAGGCCCTGGCCCAGGTGGGCCTGGCCGACTGGGCGGCCCGCGACGCCTCCGGACTGCCGCTGGGCCAGCAGCGGCGGCTGCAGGTGGCCCGGGCGCTGGTGGCCCGGCCCGACCTGCTCCTGCTCGACGAGCCCGCCTCGGGGCTGCGTGCCAGCGAACGGGCCGAACTGGCCGACCTCATCACGCAACTGCGGTCCACCGGGACCACGATCATGCTCGTCGAGCACGACGTCGCCCTGGTGACCAGGCTGGCGGACCGGATCACCGTCCTGGAGCTGGGCCAGGTGATCGCCGACGGCACCCCGGACGAGATCCGGTCCGACCCCCGCGTCATCGACGCCTACCTCGGAGCGGAGCGCCTCGGTGCTGGACATTGAACGACTGGTCGTCCGCTACGGCGCGGCGACCGCCCTGGACGGTGTCGACCTGCGCCTGGACACCGGCGAGATGGTCGCGCTCGTCGGGCCGAACGGCGCCGGCAAGACCACGCTGGTGAACGCGGTCAGCGGCCTGGTGCCGGTCGCCTCCGGGCGGATCGAATGCCGCGGCCGGGTCGCCCAGGTCCCCGAGGGCCGGCAGATGTTCGGCGACCTCACCGTCGAGGACAACCTGCGGCTGGGTGCCTGGAAGGCGAAAAGCCGTGACCCGCAACGGGTCTACGAGCTGCTGCCGGACCTGAAGGACCGGGCCCGCCAGCTGGCCGGGACGCTGTCCGGCGGCCAGCAGCAGATGGTGGCCATCGGCCGCGCCCTGATGGCCGACCCCGACCTGCTGGTGATCGACGAGCTGTCCCTGGGCCTCGCCCCGCTCGTGGTCGCCGACCTGGCCCGGCACCTGGTCACCCTGAACCAGGAACGGGGCACCACGATCCTGCTCATCGAGCAGGAGGTCGGCCTGGCGTTCTCGATCTGCAGCCGGGCGTACCTGCTGGAGGCCGGGCGGATCGCCGCGTCCGGCACGAGCGCGGAACTGGCGGACAGCCCGGCCGTGCTGCAGGCCTACCTCGGCGACATCGGCACCGCAGCCGCGGCCGGCGCCACCACGGCCGCACCCGCGGCGGAACACGCACAGTCGGGAGCGGACCGGTGAACGACCTCCTCACGTACCTCATCTCCGGGATCGCCCTCGGCTCGTCCTTCGCCCTGATCGGCAGCGGTTTCGTGATCGCCTACCGGGTGACCCAGGTGGTCAACCTGGCCCAGGGCTCGCTGGCGGTCTTCGGCGGGCTGATCTCCTACTCGCTGCTGCAGGGTGTGCTCCCGCACGGGATCGCGGAACTGGTCGCCGTCCTCGGCAGCGCCGTGGTCGGGCTCGTCGTCGGGGTGGTCGCGATCGGGCGCCGGGGCACCGACCCCCTGCTGTCGCTCATCATCACCCTGGGCCTGTCCATCTTCTCCTCCGCGGTGATCATCCTGATCTGGGGGCAGGACCCGGTGTCCCCGCCGGGGCTGACCGGTCGGGTGAGCATCGCCGGGGCCGAGGTCGAACGGCAGCGGCTGCTCATCGTGGTCGCCACGATGGTCACCTTCGCCGCGCTCACGTTCTTCCTCACCCGCACCTACCTGGGCAAGGGCCTGACCGCCTGCGCCTCCAACCCGCGGGCGGCCAGGCTGGTCGGCATCGACGTGCGCCGGATGGGCCTGATCGCCTTCGGGCTCGCCGGGGCGCTCGGCGGCCTGGCGGGCGTGCTGGTCGCCCCGACCAGTGCGATCTCGTTCTCCTCCGATCTTCCGTTGGCGCTCAACGGTTTCGCGGCCGCCATCTTCGGCCGGCTGAGCAGCCCGCTGCGCACCCTCGCCGGCGGACTGCTGCTGGGGATCGTCAGCCAGCTGGTCGCCGGCTACCTGCGCGGCTCGTTCCAGACCGAGGTGGCGCTGGCCATGATGTTGCTGGTCATGGTGCTGCGCAGCCAGGACTTCGTGGCGGAGGAGGCCAAGTGAGCGGCAGCACCGCAACGGTCGGCACGGGCGGAGTGCAGGCCGCCGCCCCGCGGGCACGGATCCGCGGCCAGCAGGTGCTGCTGGCCGTGGGGGTCGTGGTCGCGCTCGCGGCACCGATGGTGCTGTCCGACCTGACGTTCTTCGTCACCATGGTGCTCAGCGCGGTCATCGTCACCGGGCTGTCCCTGCTGATGGGATATGCGGGGCAGGCCTCGCTCGGGCAGGGTGCCTTCATGGCGGTGGGCGCGCTGACGGTGGCCCTGCTGACCACCAGGGCCGGGGCTCCCCCGCTGCTGGCCCTGCTGGCGGCACCGGTGATGTCGGCGCTGTTCGCGCTCGTGGTCGGCGTCCCGCTGCTGCGGCTGCGCGGGCACTACCTCGCCTTCGGCACCCTCGCTCTGCTGCTCATCGTCACGGGCGCGATGTCGAGCATCGACGCCCTCGGCGGACCCTTCGGGATCAGCGGGATCCCTGCCTTCGGGATCGGCGCCTGGACGATCGACAGCCCGCGCCAGTACGCCTACCTGGCGCTGGCCTGCCTGGCCTGCGTCCTCCTGGTCACCCGCAACGTCATCCACAGCCGGTTCGGCCGCGGGATCCGGGCCCTGGCCGGCAGCGAGTCGGCCGCGGAGTCCGCCGGGGTTCCCGTGATGCGGGCCAAGCTCGCCGTGTTCGCCCTGTCCGCGGCCTATGCCGGGCTGGCCGGTGCGGTGTCGGTCTTCTTCACCCCGTTCGTCAACCCGGACTCCTTCCCGCCGCTGGCCTCGTTCAGCTACGTGGTGATGGCGGTGATCGGCGGGCTCGGCACGCTGTGGGGCGGAGTCCTGGGCGCGGTGCTGGTGTCGGCGCTCATCCAGGGCCTGAACAGCCTCAGTAGCATGCCGTCGATGCCCCCGACCGCCGCACCCATCCTGCAGTACGCCGGTTACGCCGTCGTCCTGGTCGCCGCGCTGCTGTACCTGCCCCGGGGACTGGCCCCGGCGCTGGCCGCGCTGCCCGGCCTGCGCCGCAACTGGGCGGCCCGGGCCCGGTCGTGAACCCCTCGACCGAGGCGGCCCGGACCCGCAGGCGGTTCCGGCCCGGGAACCCGGCATCCCTGCTGTACCTGGTCAAGCAGCTCGAGCTCGCGGTGACCGCGGAGATGGAACGGGTGACGAGCATCGCCACCCTCACCCCCGTCCAGTACACCGCCCTGACCACCCTGGAACGCCATCCCGGGATCACCTCCGCACAGCTGGCCCGCACCTCGTTCGTCCGCGCCCAGTCGATGGCCGAACTGGTGAACACGCTGATGCGGCGGGGGCTGATCAGCCGGGAACGCGACCCCAGGGACGGCCGCCACTACCTGCTCTCGCTCACCCCCGAGGGGGCCGCTCTGGTGGAGTCCCTGAGCGGCCCGGTCAGCACCATCGAGCGGCTGATGCTGGCGGACCTGGAGCCCGAGGAGATCGAGCAACTGCGCCGCCACCTGGACCGCTGCCGCCGGGCCCTGGCCGTCACCGACCCCGGCGGACCCGGAAGGTCCCGGCGCTGAACGGGTTGCGCACACCCGGGCGTCCGCGGCAGGAGCTGGGAACCACTGGGCCCGGACCCACATCCGAGCCACGCGATCACGCGGATCCTGCCGGGTAGGCTCACCCGCCCGGGTCCGCGATCGCGTGGCTCGGACAGTTCGGGAGGAAACGAACGTGACACGTGACATCGGGCGGCGGCGCAGGTCGGCCAGCGTGAGCATCTGCCTGGTGGCCCTCACCGCGGCCGCGATGACCGGCTGCAGCAGCGGACCCGACTACCAGGGGGTGTGCCAGGACGATCACACCTCGACCCGGGTGGACGACGAGCACTGCGGCAGCGGCGGCGGCGGCAGCGGCGGGAGCGGTGGGCACTGGGTCTACTACCGCAACGGGGAACGGGTGCCGGCGGTCGGCGAGAAGCTGTCCGGTGGCAGCCTGACTGCGCCGCACGGGGCGTCGGTGGAACGCGGCGGGTTCGGCCGTGGCGGCGGGACCGTGGGCGGATGAGGCGGGTCCCGATGCCGCCCAGGCCGGACTGGCTGCAGCGGGTGCAGTCCCAGGGCCTGGGCTATGCGGTGGACCGCGGGGCCGACGGCGGGGTCCGGCCGTACTGGCATGAGGCGCACGCCTACGAGATCGGCGGCGAGGAGGCCGACCGGCTCGAGGAGA
Organism: Kineosporiaceae bacterium; assembly: GCA_035719045.1. Lineage (GTDB taxonomy): Bacteria > Actinomycetota > Actinomycetes > Actinomycetales > Kineosporiaceae > DASTGO01. The sequence goes on from DASTGO010000016.1 coordinate 6,644, forward strand.
TCACCGGGCAGCTGCACGGGATGTGCGTCCAGGCGGCCGGACATCTGCTGGAGTCACCGCGGCTGTGGACCTCCCTCGGCCTGCCGGCCCAGGCCCGGGAACTGTTGCGGCACAGCCTTTCCACCGAGCAGGACTGGTCCCTCTACGGCCGGTTCGACCTGGCCTGGGACGGGCACGGCACCGCGAAACTGTTGGAGTACAACGCCGACACCCCCGCCGGACTGGTCGAGGCCGCGGTCTGCCAGTGGATGTGGCTGGAGGACCTGCTGCCGGACAACGACCAGTGGAACCTGCTGCACGAGCTGCTGGTGGCCACCTGGACCGGTCTCGCACCGCAGATCCCGGACGGCAGAGTGCATCTGACCGTCGGGGAGGGGGAACCCGACGAGGACCGGTGCACCGTCGCCTATCTCGCGGACACCGCAGCCGAGGCGGGCCTGGATCCGTTGCTGCTCACCATGGAGGAGCTCGGCTGGGATGCCCGGCACGGTCGCTTCGTCGGCGGCACCGACGACGACGTGGTCGCCGCGGTCTTCAAGATGTACCCGTGGGAGTGGCTGCTCACCGACCGGTTCGGGGCGCACGTCCTGGCCGGTGCGCCGACCCGGTGGATCGAGCCGGCGTGGAAGGCGCTGGCGGGGTCCAAGACCCTCCTGGTCGCGCTCTGGGAGTGCTATCCCGGCCATGAGCTGCTGCTGCCCGCCACTCTCGGCGAGCCCGGACCGTGGCCCGGGTACGTGGCCAAGCCGGTGTACGGCTGGGAGGGCGCCGGGATCGAGGTGGTGACCCCGGACTTCCGGCACCGGCAGCCGGCCGGGCACACCGGCGGCCAGCAGGTCGTCTACCAGCAGCACCACCCGATCCCAGGCTTCGAGGGTGCCCACCCGGTGCTCGGCACCTGGGTGGTCGGCGGGCAGCCGGCCGGGCTGGGGATCCGGGAGTCCGACGGCCCGGTGACCGACACCCACGCCCGCTTCGTGCCGCACTACCTGACCACGCCACGGTCCACACCGGAGCAGGTCGCCGGCTGGCTGGCGTCGACCCGAGGCTGAACCCCGGCCCGCACGGACAGATCCTCAGCGCGCCCAGATCCTCAGCCCTCCCGGACGGGGGCCCGACCTGTCAAGGCGTCGGTGACCCGCCCGATCCGTTCGTCGACGATCCTCCCGAGGACGACGGGTGGCGGGCGTCGCCGGACCGCCGTCGCTTGGGTGCCGGGTCCTGGGCCGCGGGCCGTCTCCCCCGGGCGCCGGGCGAACCTGCGCGCGGGGCGGAGGGGGAGCCCACTGGGGCCGCGGTGTGCGCCTCAGGGGAGGCCAACTGGTGCAGCCACGGTGCCTGGTCGAGCCGCCCGGCGGCATCGACGCTCGGGGCAGCCGGCTCCGGAAACCAGCCGTGCAGCTGGGTCCAGACGCGGGGCCCGGCGGCGTCGTCGACGGCGGTGACGAACGCGGTCACCAGGTCTGCCCAAGCCTTCGGCTTCTTCCGGTCGGGAGCTGCCGGGGCGGCCAGCCGGTTCACCTCGAGCAGTGCCTTCTGGTAGGCGTACTGGATCGCCTCGAGCTCGTTCGGGCTCAGACCGGCGGCGTCCGCGACGTGCCGGGCCTGGTGGAGGAAGGTCTGGACCAGGGCCCAGGTCACGGCGACACCCGTGGTGTCGTACGCCGTGCCACCGGGACAGTTCCGGGAGGTGAGGACGTCGGCGATGACCGCGGCCGTGGAGGCCGGCACAGCAGCGGGTCCGGGGTACCCGGAGCTGCCGGGTTGGGTCAGGTACGGACGGCTTGTCCGGTGCCACACGGCCCCGAGCACGCTGCGCCCCCAGGACTGCTGCGCGGCGCGGTAGGCCTCCGGAACTCCCTGTGTCTCAGCGGAGTTCCGGCGAGGCCTGGTTGGCAGTGTTGTCAGAACGACCAGCCGGGACGCGACGGCCGCCAGCTCGGGGTCGTCCCGCCAGGGCGCGGCCCAGTCCAGCGGCGGCGTCGCCGAGGGCGGCCTACGGGGAGCGCGGGTCCGCGCCGGCCAGTGGGCGTGCAACCTCTCCTTCAGCCGCAAGTCCTCACCCAAGCCCGCCTCCTCGAAGTGCGCCAGCACCCGTCTGCGCAGGTCCCGACTGATCCGAGGCGGGTTCGAGCTCATCAGCGGCTCGGCAACGAGATCAGCGGATCCCCGCTCGAAGGCGGGGGCGATCGGCTGCAGGAGCCGGTCCTGCAGGTGGGCCCAGACCTGGGGACCGGCACCGGCGTTGACCGTGGTGACGAACGTGGACACCAGTGTCGCCCACTCGGCCGGCCAGTTCCTAGCGATGACTGACGGGGCGGACAGCTTGGTCAGGTCGTGCAGCGCGGTCTCGTGGGCCTCGCTGACCGCGACGAGCCCGGATCCGGTCCCGAATCCGGCGAGGCCAGCGGTGGCGGCGCGCAGGGTCTGGTCGAAGAAGGCCAGGACCAGGGCGGCCGTCACCCCTGCGCCCGGCTTGTCGTATTCGTAGCCGCTGGAGGCAACCCGGGAGGTGAGCGCCTCCACGATCTGTGCAGCTGTGCGCGCCGGGTCGGAGGCACGGGTGCCGTCCGGTCGGGCGGAGTCCATGCCGCCCGTCCAGCGCCATGCCGCGCCGAGCACCCTGCGCCCCCAGGCATCCCGCTCGGCGGGAAAGGGATCCGCAGGCATCTGCTGCGTATCGGAGCGGTTGCCCAACCGCCTCGGCAGAATGGTCAGGGCCAGGAGCTCGGGGAGGACCGCGCGGAGTTCGGGGACCTCCACCCACAGCCTGGCCCAGTCCGCAGGGGGGCTCACGGACGCCTTCGACCTCTGCCCGGCCGACGTCTCTGCAGTGGGCTGCGGCACAGCCGGCCAGTACTCGAACAGCCTCTGCTTCTCACCGTGCTTGAGGCCGGCGTCGAGGAAGATCTGGTGCACCGCTGTGCGCAGGGCCTCACTGATCCGGGGCGGGTGGCTGCTGACCGGCGCGCCGGCCAGCACGGCCCGGACGGGCTCACCAACGGGGTCCATGTGGTGCTCGGCCGGGGGCTCGACGGCCTCCGCAGGCTCGACGGCCACCACCGGCTCAACGAACACCACCGGCTCGACGGCCACCACCGGCTCGACGATCGCCACCGGCTCGACGATCGCCACCGGCTCAACCAACGGCTCAACGACCACCGCCGGCTCGGCCAGCATCTCAACCAACGGCGCTAGAGGCGGCACGACGAGGTCGGGAACCGGTCCCTGCCGGTCGGCCGCAACGGGCGGGGCCGCCGGGTGCCGGGGCTCGGGGGCTGCGTGTCCCACGACGTCGAAGCTCTCGGCGTGGTCGGCGTGCTGCGGGGTGGTGGGTGCGAAGTCGACGGAGAACTCGACGGGCGGGCCGCTCCTCGTGGCAGGCGAGTGGGCCCGGACGGCTGGGGCGAGCGGCCCGGCGGCGGGTTGTCGCCCCTCCAGCCAGCCGCGCAGCGACGGCCAGGCCGAGCCGTCGGTGGCCTGGTCCACAGCGGCGGCGAAGGCATGCAGGTAGGTCACCCAGCGGTCAGGGGCGGTGTGCGGGCCGGGCGGAACCTCCGCGAGGGTGGTGAAAGAGATGACCGCGGACACGTGGGCGAGACGCAGGACCGACGCCGACTGAGGTGCTTCCGCCGAGATGACCTGCATGGTCTGGTCGACGAAGGCCTGGGCCAAGGTCGCGGCCAGCCCCACCGATGCCGGGTCGAGGAACGCTGCGAGTCCTGGGGAGTGGCCGAAAACGACCGCGGGGACCGCCTCGGCGACCAGGTGCGCGATCAGGGCGTCAGCGCCCTCACCGTGGTGGGGCGCGGTGCTGGCGACCTCTCGCCAGAGGCCCGCCATGACCTTCCGCTGCAACGTCTGCCGGACGACCGTCCGCCGGTCCTGCTCCGCGGCGTCGGGGAGGCGGTGGCTGCTGCCGGCCTCGCCGGACCCGGCCTGGGCCGGCGGGGGCAGCGCGGCGAGAGCCAGCAGCGACGGGTAGGCGTCGGCCAGGTGGGTGGTGTCACGCCAGAACGGCCACAGCGCCTTGACCGCCGGTTGCTCGCCCAGGCGAAGCAGGGCGGTGGCGACGTGGTCCTGGGCGGAAGGGTCGAGGGCGGCATCTCGCACGGTGAGCCAGGCGGTCTCCCACGAGGCGCGGTATCCCGGATCGACCGACGGGTCCCATGCCGCGGGGCCCGTATCGGCGACCTGGCTCGGGCCGGCAACCTGGCTCGGGTCGACGGCCTGGCTCGGGCCGGCGACCTGACTCGGGTCGACGGCCTGGCTCGGGCCGGCAACCGGGCTCGGGCCGGCGACCTGGCTCGGGTCGACGGCCATCGACCACGGAGCCGGCGGGACGGGCTGGTGTAGGAGGCCGGGAAGCTCTGCGCCCGCTACGGCGGACACACCGGGATCAGGTTGCAACGCAAAGGGTGCGGCCTCATACCCGAGTGCCGGGTCGACCTGCCGGGCGAATCCGGCCCCGGCCGGCTCCGGGTCGTTGACCTGCCACGCCTGGGCCGCAGGCTCCGGGAACCCCGGTGCCTGCGCCTGGCCACTCTGGGCGAAACCGACTCCCGACGGATCCGCCCAACCGCTGCCATGGAGGTCGGAGCCGAAGGGCTGCTCCCCCGTGGTGTTGAGCCACATCTGCCCGAGCCAACTGGTGTGGTGGGGATCGGCGAGGGTGTGGGCCGCGGGCGGGGCGCTCGGGGGCAGGGCGACGGCCTCCGGTGCCGCCGCCGGGGAGGACGGGACCCCGTCGCCGAGCACACCATTCAGGAACGCGATCTCATCCGGGGCAAGGAACGGACTCGCAGCCCCGTTCGGCTCGGCCAGGTGCGGAGCAGCACCCGGAGGCAGGACAACGGCCTCCGGTGCCGCCGCCGGAGAGGACGGGACCCCGTCTCCGAGCACACCATTCAGGAACGCAATCTCATCCGGGGCAAGGAACGGGCTCGCAGGCCCGTTCGGCTCCGCCGGGTGCGAGGGAAGTTCTGGCGCGGGTGCGGGCTGGAGAGGAGGCGGTCCGGCCGGGAGTGCCGCGCCCCAGCTGGTGCCGACGTCCTCGGCGGTCTGGCGGTAGTCAGGGGTCCAGATCCGGGTCAGCGGCGAGGTGGGCCGTGTCTGGCCGTGATGGACCTGCACCGTCGATTCGGTCACCGTGCCGGGGCTAGGGGTGAGGTCACCGGAGGTGGTGGTGGTGGTGGTGCCGGTTCCGGTGGTGTTGCGGGTGGGGATGGTGCTGGTGGTGCTGGTGAGCTCTGTCGAGGGGGTGGTGGGGTCGAGGGTGATCTTGTCGGGGATGGTGATGTGGGTGTCGGGGACACCGGCGCCGCCGCGGAGCATGCCCGTGTAGTAGCGGTGTCCGCCCTTGCGTCCGCCGAGTCCGGCCAGCCCGGAGACACCCTCGTCGATCGCTCCTGCGGTGGTGGAGAACGTGTCGGGGTTCCAGCCCTGGTGTTGCGCCGCCCCCGACGCCCCGTCGGTGACCCACTCGTGGACACCGCCGCGGATGGTTTCGCCGGCCCAGTGTCCGGCCTCGTGTCCGGCGTTCTTGCCCAGCACCCCGCCCAGGGCGTTCCCGAGTGCCTTGGTCGGGTAGTGGCCCAGGCCCTGCATGATCGGGCCGAGCGCACCGCCGATCGCGCCGGTGATCGCCGCGGACCGGGTCAGGTTCTTGTCCCACTCGGTGCGCCCGATCGAGTGCCCGGTCTGCCGTTGCATGATCTGCGCGAACTGCGCGATCGCGTCCAGACCGAGCTGCAGCACCTCACCGGTGGCGACCGCGATCACCAGCTGCTTCAGCACCGCCCCCGCGAACTGCCAGCCGAAGGCCTGCAGGGCCGCGATCCCCGCCGCACTGGCCCCGAACGTCCACGGGATCATCGCCAGCAGGTACAGGATCTGCGCAGCCAGAATGATCAACTCTTCGATCACGATGATCTTCATGTACTGCGTCTGCACCGCCACACCGTGCAGGTAGTTGCCCAGCTCCCCGTACGCCGCCGCCAGTTTCTCCAGGGCCAGGTCCCCGTCCCCGGTCACCACCGCCACCGACTGCGCCAACGCCTTCTGCGCGTCTCCCACCAGCGCACCGGAATCGGCCAGCCACCGCGCCGACCGGGTCACCTCCGGCGCGATCTGCATCAACTCGCGGCCGGCCGCCAGCCACAACTGCGCCAGATCATTGATCTCATCCTCGTCCACCGCCGGCCAGCCGTCACCGCTCAGGACATGGAACATCTGCCCCGCCCACGGCGGAACCTCAAGACCCACTGCCACTCCTCGTGGCGCCGAGAGGGGGCTGCGTGGACCCTGCTTCCCCTGGGCGCCCATCGCCCGGCCCCGCCGAAGTCAGCGCCCTGGTCACGACAAGGGCACCTGCGCCGACGGCAATCCGACGCGAACGCTTTCATGTAAGCGCTTACATCTCAACCGTGCCCCTTGGGCCCCCAACCCCGCTGACCATCTCGACCGCGCCCATCCCCGGCTCCGTTCACCCTCATGAGGACGAGCCGGCCATCGGACGGGCGAGCCCAGCACGCCCCACAATCGGGATATACCCGACAGTCACCCTGCCGTGACCGGAACCCACAGGTCACGGCGGGAGACGAGTTCCGGCATCGCCATCGACCGGCCCCCGGCTCGCGGCTAGTCTGACCAGCCATGCGCCGAACGCTTCTGGCCATCACCGCAGTGTTACTCGCCACGGTCGGGACGGCGCTGCTCTACGTCTACGTCGCCAGCGCCGACGCCCGGGCCCAGCAGGGCATCGAGAGCCGGAACGTGCTGGTCGCGGCCGTGGACCTGCCCGCCGGGACCCCGTCGGGCCAGGTGCGCGTCGCGACCAGGGCGATGCCTGCGTTCGGGGTGGTCCCGCAGGCGCTCACCGAACTCGGATCGGTCCAGGGCAAGGTACTCACCGTCCCGGTCCTGGCCGGGGAACAGCTCAGCGCGCGCATGTTCGACGCCCGGTCCAGCAACGGCCTGACCCCGGGCAACCGCGGGGTGTCGGTCGCCATCGGCGATGCGAACCGGGTGGCCAGCCTGCTCAAGAACGGCGACACGGTCGCGGTCTTCCGTCAGGGGCAGGGCGGGCTCACGCCGGTGCTGCCGCGGGCGAGGGTACTGATCGCCGATCCCCGGGGCACCGTCACCTTCGACCTGTCCGCGGACGACGCCGCCGCTCTGCTCGAGGCGTCCGCCAAGGGTCCGCTGGTGCTGGAGATCATCGCCTGAGCTCAGGACGGCAGGCGGTCGCCGAGCGCGATCCGGCCGGGGTCGTCCGGGTCGATCCGGACCTCGTGCAGGTCCCCCGCCCGCGGCGGAACCTCCGCGCCGACATGGTGGTCCACCTCGACGGTGTAACGCTCGCCGCCGTCACCCGGGTCCACCCGCAGCAGCAGCCCGACGATGCGCGAGCGCCCGGACCGGCGGCCGGCGTCGTCGACGTCGACCACGACCGCTCGCCCCGGCCGGCCCTCCACCCACAGCCGGGCCCGTTCCCGCTCGAAGCGTGCCCGGCGACGCAGCGTCCAGCGCCAGGCCAGCAGCAGGATGATCCCGTTGGCGAAGAACTCCCCGCCGATCACCCCGCCGACCCAGCCCGCACCCTGCACGGAAGCCGCCAGGCCACCCATCCCGGCCGCCAGGGACAGCACCCCGAGGGCGACCAGCGCACCGCCCGCGACGAGTGCCCCGGCGGCGCAGGCGAACCCGGCCCCGAAGGCAGCCGCACCTGCCGAGCCGGCAGCCAGGCAGCTGCGTCCGGCCGGGCAGTACCCGGAGACCAGCACGAGATCCGTCCCGATGGTGCACAGGACGAGGCTGGCCAGGTTGAGCGCCAGGGTGTACGCCGACCGCCGACTGCCGGCATCGGCCCCCGGTCCCGCGATCACGCCGGTCACAGTAGCCCCGGGCCGGCCCGGATCAGCGGGCAGGTAGCGGGATCTCGCCGCTCTCGATGGTGGTAGCACCGCCGAGAGCGGCACAGCGATGAACACCCGGACCCTTCGCGGCCCTACGACAGGGACGGATCGGTCACCACCGGCCGCGGATCGGGCGGGGGCGCTCCGCGGCCGGGGGGAATGACGGGCCCGCCCGCCCGGCTCCCGGTGGCGGCATGGGCGGCCTCCAGTTGGGTGCGGGCCAGCAACTGGTTGTCGGCGACCACCTGGAGCCAGTGGTTCTGCCGTTCGGCGTTGGTCAGGTCCAGCCAGTGCCGGAACAGGTCACGGGTGTCCCGGCCCAGCGGCAGCCGCCCCTCCGCCTGGTGCACCTCCATGGTCAGGGACAACCGCTGCGGGGTACACCGGGCCAGCGCCTCACCCAGGATCTCGGCCAGGCCCGCCGGACCGAACATCGGGGCCAGCGACTGCACACCCTCGTACCGGAACGGGACCGGGAACCGGGTCAGGAAGCTGAAGTGGTCCGACAGCCCGGTCACCGCGGGATGCCCGTCGTGCAGGTGGAAGTGCAGGGTCTTCCCCAGCGGCGCCAGTTCGGCGATCAGCCCGAGGACGGCGGGCAGCGCGGCGCGGGTGGCCCGCTGGACCCGGTCCGCGTGCCGGACCAGGACCGGGTCGGTGAGGCTGAACGTCGCGCCGTGACCACCCGGACCCGCCGCCAGCCGGCGCCGGACCTCGGCCAGCCCCACATGCCCGATGTCGACACAGACGCTGGCCCGCTCCACCTCGGCGACCCGGTGCGCGACCCCCGCGAACCAGTCCAGCGGCGTGCCCGCGGCGTACTCCAGGAAGACCAGCGGACCCGAGGTCCGGTCGGCGATCTCGCGCAGCCCGTCGACCAGCCGGTCCTCCCGGCCGACCTGCTGCGGCTTGTCGTGCACCACGAAACCGGCCACCCGGCCCTCGAAGCGGCGGATGAAGGTCGCCACCGCCACCCGCGCCGACTCCTCCAGCAGGTCCAGCCTGCGGTTGAGGTGGACCGTCGGCAGGGTCGGATGCTCCGGGACGAGGGCGAGCAGCCGGTCCAGCTCGTCGGGGTGGTCGGCGTACAGTTCGGCGGGCATCCCGGCCTGGGCGAACCTCAGCCGGGTGAGTCTCAGCAGCGCGGAGTCGCCCGGCACCCGTTGCTGGAACAGCCCCCGGATCCCCGGCAGGCCGGACACTTCCCCGGCATGCTGCGACGTCCCCGACCCGTCTTCCACAATGCCCTGACCATACCTGCGCGACCGCACTTCGGCATCAGGTCGTCCGACCACCGCACCTCACCCCGTTCCCCGCGTTGCCACCGACTCCAGGGATCACCAGGGCGGGGCAACATGTGCGCGGACCGTTGCTCGGCAAGGAGTTGGGACGCCGCTGACACCTCCGGCATGGCGCACCCCTGCCCGCCTCTGCGTCGACTATCCGCCTTCCGGGCGCCCGGCGGAACAGTCTGGAACAAACCGTTCGGCCCCGAAGGTCAACTGGCGCAACGAATCTCGGGCCCGGCGGAGCTGCGGGACGGCGTCGACGCACTGCCGGGACAGCTGCGCCGGACCGGCCCGGCCGGCCTGATGGGTCCGGGCGACCGGGCTACCCCGGTCACCCGGGGGCCCCGCCGGGCAGGGCCGGGTGACCCGCGGCGACCGGGTCCACGGCCCGGTACGGCTCGCCCTGGGCCGGGCGCGGATCCGGTTCACCGCGGTTCGGCCACGCCGCGAACGCCCGCTCGGCCTGCGCGGTGATGGTCAGCGACGGGTTCACCCCGAGGTTGGCCGACAGCGCCGAACCGTCCACGATGTGCAGGCCCGGATATCCCCAGACCCGGTGGTAGGGGTCCACCACGCCGCGCTGCGGTGAGGACCCGATGACGCAGCCGCCGATGAAGTGCGCGGTCATCGGGATGTCGAACAGGTTGGTGATCGGCGCCCCGGTGATCGTGGGCTGCCCGGTCCGGGCCGCCAACCGGTCGGCCACGGCCCGGATCGCGGTGTGCCCGGCGGGGATCCAGGCCGGGTTCGGCGCACCGTGCCCGGGAACCGAGGTCAGCCGCCACCCCGCACCGAGCCGGCGGCGGCGGGCCCGCACCGTGATCGAGTTGTCCACCGGCTGCATGACCAGGCCGATCACGGTGCGCTCGGAGAACCGGCGGGCCGGGGGCGGGACCAGGAACCGCAGCACGCCGGGGCGGCGGAGCACCTGCCTCAGGACAGCTCGCTTGTGACCGCCCCTGCGACCGTCGCGGTGGCCGTCGGCCATCAGCATGGTGAGGCTGCCCATGACGTTCGAGCCGCGCCCGTAGCGGACGTTCTCGAGGTGGGTGTGCTCGTCCGGGTGGAACGAGGTGGTGATGGCCACGCCCCGGGTCAGGTCGACGTCTCGGGGGACCGCGCGGGTCATCGCGCCGAGCAGTGCCTCGGAGTTGGTCCGGGTGAGGTCGCCGAGCCGGTCCGACAGCCGGGGCAGGGCTCCGCTGCCCTTCATGGCATGCAGCAGGGTCTGCGTCCCCCAGGTCCCGGCGGCGAGCACGACCTGTCCCGCGGTGATCGTCCGCGGCTCACCACGGCCCCAGGCCCCGGTCCGGCGGGTGGCGATCCGCCAGCCGCGGGCGGGATCCGCGGGGTCGAGCGGGCGCAGGTCGACCACGGTACGCAGCGCCTCGATCCGCACCCCGAGCCGTTCGGCGAGCGCCAGGTAGTTCTTCACCAGGGTGTTCTTCGCCCCGATCCGGCACCCCACCATGCAGTTGCCGCATTCGGTGCAGCCGGTGCGGGCCGGGCCCGCCCCGGCGAAGTACGGGTCCGGCACGGTCACCCCCGGTTCCCGCGCCCCGTCCCGGCCGAAGAACACCCCGGCCGGGGTCTTCCGCACGGTGTGCCCGACGCCGAGGCTGCGGGCCGCCACCCGCATCACCTCCTCCACCGGTCCCTCGCAGGGGTTCTCCTCGACCACACCGAGCATCCGCTTCGCCTGCGCGTAGTGCGGGGCCAGCTCGGCCGCCCAGTCGGTGATGTCGCTCCACTGCCGGTCGGCGAAGAACGGTCCCGGTGGGACGTAGAGGGTGTTCGCGTAGACCAGGGAGCCGCCGCCGACCCCCGACCCGGCGAGGATCAGCACGTCGTCCAGCAGATGGATGCGCTGGATCCCGAAGCACTTCAGTCGCGGCGCCCACAGGTACCTGGTCAGTTGCCAGGAGGTCCGGGCGAAGTCCTCGTCCGCGAAGCGGCGCCCGGCCTCGACCACCAGGACGCGGTACCCCTTCTCGGCCAACCGCAGGGCGGCCACGCTCCCGCCGAACCCGGACCCGATGACCACGACGTCGTGGTCGAGCCGGACGGGCTCGCCCTCGCCTGCATCCTCCCGCCGGGTCACCGGTGCCTCCCCGTCGGCGTCGACGTGCTCCTGCCGTGGACCGCCCGGCCCCGCCGCACACCGTACGGTCCGCCGGCCCGCGCCGGAAGCCCTCTTCCCTTGATCGACGGAGGGGCCCGTTTCCTTGATCGACGGGAGGGTCCGTCCGGCACGGCTCCGGCACCACGGCTCCGGCCCGGACTGCGCCAACGGCTGGTTCGAATTGCGCCAATGACTATTGTGACAATGACTGTTGGTGAGCTACGTTCTGCCCAGCCGGATCTCACGGTCCAGCCGAAAGGTCCGGGCATGTGGACGGATCGGTGCCTCGCCGGGCGGGGTGGAGGTGCCGATCCGTCCAGCTCGGACCACCCGGAACCCTGCAGACCCTAGGCTGAGGGGCCACCCGACGAGATCCCACGGGCGCCCGGCTCGACCTCGACACAGGTCCGCGCACCGTGCCGGAACGGTCCGCCGGGTCCACGCCGGGCGGAGGGGACGCGGGTGACGGAGTACCGGGTCGACGAACTGGCGCAGGCCGCCGGGACGTCGGTCCGCAACGTCCGCGTCTACCAGGAACGCGGCCTGCTCCCCCCACCACGCCGGGTCGGCCGGACCGGGGTCTACACCGAAGCCCACCTGGGCCGGCTGCGACTGATCCGCCTGCTGCTGCAACGCGGCTACACCTTCGCGACCATCGGTGAGCTGATCGAGGCCTGGACGACAGGTCAGGGCATCGCGGAACTCCTCGGCCTCGACGACGCCATCGCCACCCCCTGGTCGGACGAGACCCCCGAACTGCGCGACGAGCAGAGCCTGGCCGCCGATGTCGGCGCCTTCACCCCCGAGGACCTGCAGCGCGCCGCGGCACTGGGCTTCGTCGACGTCCAGGGCGGCAGTGTCCTCGTGCCCAGCCCGCGCCTACTCGAGGCCGGCGCCCAACTGGTCGCCGCGGGTGTCCCGCTGTCCGCCGTGCTCGACCTCGCCGAGGGGCTGAAGACCCAACTGGACGAGGTGGCCCGGCTGATGTTCCGGATGTTCAACGCCAACGTCGCCCAGGAGGGCCGCAGCGCCGGGGAGGTCACGGAATCGCTGATGCGGCTGCGGCCCTTCGCCAAGCAGACGGTGGACGCCCTGTTGTCGATGGCCCTGGACCAGGAGTCGCAGCGCATGCTCGAGCAGCGCGCGAAGCGGACCCGCACACCCACCACCCGGCACGGTGCGTAACCAACTTCGAGCGGTACGCCGACGACCCCGGGGCGCGACTCGCCCTCGGTGATTTCGCTCGGGCGAAACCCTTTCAGTTACCGGCGGGTAAACCTAGACTGCGGGGCGCCCGGCTGTGACGTAGGTCTATGACGTAGGTCAAACAGGCCCGTCCCACATCCCTCGCACCGATCGCCGGATCGGTGTGCCCGCCCGCAGGAGGACCCAGGAGGGACTGCACCATGAAGCCTGACGCAGCAGCCACGGGGCGCGTCGCGTGGCGGCGCTATGCGCTGATCTTCGCCCCCGCGCTCGTCATCGCGGGCCTGACCGTCGGTATGGCCGGTGAAGGGGCACTGGCGGCCTCGTTCGCCATCTCCGGCCCGGAGTTCAAGCTGTCCGCCGAGAAGCTGGACGGCCACGGGTTCGTGTCCTACAGCTCCTACGACACCACGGCCGACGGCAAGCACGTCGCCGTCACTCCGGCCGGGTTCCACGACGCGACGCTGCACAAGCTGTGCCAGTCCGTGGTCTCGCCCAGCCCGTTCGGTCCCATCACGATGCGGCTGACCGCAGGCACCGGTGACACCCCCGTCACGGCTTCGAACATGGTCGCCGACTTCAACGAGCTGAGCGGTGACATCACCTTCACCGACTACGCGGGCGGCGTGGACGCCGCGCACCTCAAGGGCGGCCCGACCACCGGTGAGGCCGGGCAGTGGGGTCAGCAGGCAGGCGTCATCCACATCGACAACCTGCACCAGAACACCCTCAGCACGACCGCGGCCACCTTCGTCCTGTCCGGGCTGAAGATCAACGTGTCGTTCGGCAAGAACGAGTGCTACTGACCCCGGCGTCGCCGCCCTGTCTCCGTCCTGGAGCACCGGCGGGCCGGGACCACCTGCCCCGGCCCGCCGTGCCCGCGGTTCCACCCGGAACCTGATCCGCGGGGCGACCCCTCGGCGGTCGTGATCCGTGGGTGTCCTGCCGGCCGTCGTGCCGGGCGACCCCTTGTCAGAGAAGTGAGCTGCCCTCGTGAGCCTCAGCACGCCTGTTCCCCGACCGCCCCGCCGCCAGGGGTTCCGTGACTGGCGCCGGTCCCGGCCGTTCTGGGGCGGGGTCACCGCGATCCTCGCCGGCATCGAGTTGTACGCGCTGACCGCCGTCCCGTTCTCGCTCATGGTGATCCAGGGCATTGCCGGGATCTCGGCCCTGCTCATCATGGTCATCTTCATCACGCTGGCGGTCGTGACCTGGTTCCAGCCGCAGCTGCGCCTGGTCACCGGTCTGATCATCGTCATCCTCGCGCTGGCCTCGATCCTGCTGACCAACCTCGGCGGCTTCCTGATCGGCATGCTGCTCGGCATCCACTCCGGTGCCAGCATCGCCGCGTGGAAGCCGCAGGAACCACAGGAGTCCGGTGGCAGCAGCCCCATGGGTAACCGCACGGCGAGCGAACGTCCCGCGGGCAACCGTCCGGCGAGCGAACGTCCCGTGAGTGACCGCCTCGTGAGTGACCGGCCCGCAACGGCGCCTCACCCGGATCGGCACCCGGACGCACCACCTGGGGACGCCCAGGCGGCGTCTGCGCAACGCCGTGCCCGGCGGACCGGCAACGTCCAGGGCATCGGGATCGTGTTGGCCGTGCTGGCCCTGGTGATGGCCCCGACACCGCGGGCATCGGCGGCCACGGCCGGGCCGGCCCGAGCGGCGCAGCCATCGCTGTTCTGCCAGATCCTGCCGTTCCTGTGTTCACCGGCCCCGACCCCGAGCCCCGCCCCGGCACCGAACGGCACCACCACCCCGGCGCCGGCACCCTCGAAGCCCGCCGGGGGGCCGGCGCCGTCCCTCCC
>DASTGO010000017.1:0-7270 GCA_035719045.1 Kineosporiaceae bacterium
CTACGCCTTGGCCAACAGGCTGGAGATCCACCACACCCCCAAGCACGGGTCCTGGCTGAACATCGCGGAGATCGAACTGTCCTGCCTGACCAAGCAATGCCTCGGCCGACGCATCCCCGACCTGGCCGTCCTCAACACCGAACTCACCGCCTGGGCCGAAGCCACCAACGCCGACGAGCGCCAGGTCGACTGGAGATTCACCACCACCGACGCCCGCATCAAACTCCGGCACCTATACCCAGCCCTTTAAAAGCGACGGGCCACTAGTTCGTGTTCTGCCTGACCGTGTTCTCCTTGGAGACCGCGTTCGGGACGGGGGGCCCGATGAATCGCTCCGCCACCTCGGCCGAGGGCCGCCGTCGCCTGACGGGGGCAGGACGGATCGTGGGACTCGTCGTGTTCGCGCTGACTCCGCTGCTCAGCCTGGGATTCGGTTCCTGGCTGGCGTTCGTCGTGGCGGCCATCCGCTACTCCCATCTGGGCCGTCGCGTTGCGCTCTTGCTGTGGGGGTCTGCGCTGGTGCAGTTGGCGGCGGTGGTCGGGATGGCTGCGAACGCGGACTCCAGTCGGGGCACGTCTGCGGATCGGGTGTTCGGTGTCTGCCTGTTCGTCGCCGTCGTCGGGGGCTCGGCCGAGACAGTGGCACTGGCGATCGTGGCTGCGGTCGGCGGATACCATGGCCGCACGCCCCGCACGCCCGGGGAGGTGTCGCATCGCGGTGTTGACGGGACCGGGCCGCGTGAACCTGGCGCCGTCGGTCCTGGGACGGTGGCCGGCCAGGAGGAACCCGCCGGCACGCAGCTGGCTGCCCATACCTTGGGCCGGTTCCGCTGGGTGTTGTGGGTGCTGGGGGTGTGCGCCCTCGGGATGACGGTGGCGATGGGGCTGGCCGCGCACCAGTTCCAGCGGGCGAGCAGTTGCGCGGCGCCCGTCCCGTCCCGGCCCTGCGTCGCCAGTCTGCCGGGGGTGGTCAGTGCTCCCGGCAGGACACGGGAGCGGTCGGGGTACAACGGGACGTCGGACACTCTCTACAGCATCGTCGTTAGCCTGGAGGGCTCGGGGCAGCGGGTGGAGGTGTGGAGCTACCAACCTCACCCAGGTTTCCGGGTGGGGGACGCAGCGGTGGTGGAACGGTGGAAGGGACGCTTCATCGCCGTTGCCGACCAAGGCCACCGAGTGGAGGTCGACGACTGGAATCCGCGTGTCTTGCGCGTGATGCTGTGGATCCTGTACGGCTCGGTGGTGGTTGCCGCGGTGCTGTGGAGGCTCAGGCTGCTAGGTCTGGGCGAACACCCCCGAGGACTGCGGGCCGTCTCGAGTTCGGTCTTCGGATGGATGTTCTTCGTTGTGGCGTGCGTACTGGGATCCACCGTGCTCGGCCTGGCGCTGTCCGCGCCCCAGGTCTACCTGTGCTGGTGGTGAGGCTCCGCTGCCTTCGGACGGGGTCAGCCATCTCCGCCTTCCCGTTGGCAGCCCCCAGCCCGGTGAGGACACGGTCGGGGGCAAACCGTCATCCCCCCCGCGGCGCAGTGTGCAGCCGCAGCAGCAGGGCGTCCCGGGCGGGTCGTTGCCGGTGGTGGCGGCGACGTGGTTGATCTCGGCCAGGTGGGTGTCCGGAACAGCGCGACGCGTGGACGGCAGCCGCCGCGGTTTGACCACCTTCGCAGCCGGGTGGTCGGCCTCCCTGATCGGGCCGTCGGCGATGGCGTGCCGGTAGAGGCAGCGCAGGGCGGCGATCGTGTGCTCGGCGGCGCTGCGGCCACCGCACGCGCTGCGGCGGGCCATCGCGAAGGTCGGCACCATCCGCCGTTGTGCGGCCGGGCCGAGCAGGTCGGGCGGGGAGACCCCGAGCCGGGCCACCAGCAGCCGGGCCGCCTCCACCTCCTCCGGCCCGGCCCGCCCGGCAGCGGCCGGGGTCACCGCGCTCACGCCGCATCGTCCCCGGCCGGCGCCGCCGCGTCGAGTACGGCGGAGACCCGGTTCAGCGTCTCCGGCGGGTAGACCACGAGCCGTCCAACGGTGGGGTCGCGGCGGCCAGCAGCCGATCCCCGGCCGCCAGCCCGCACCTGTGCCGGATCGTGGCCGGGCTCCGCACGTGCCCCTGCCGGGTCACCCCGAAGGCTCCACCGGGGTCGGCCTCGACCACAACCGGGCCACCGGCCAGACGGATCTGCCGCCGGGTGCCCGGGGTCCAGCCCAGCGCCCGCCACACCGCCCGGTCGGCCAGTCGGGCGCGGTCGTCCACCGCCGACAGCCCGTAGACCCTCCGCGGGCTGGCATCCACCTCGGCGGAAGTGGGGGCCAGGTCCGGCAGCGGCAGGGCGGCTCGCCGCAGCATCGACCTCGGACCGGCGGGACCCGCCGCGGGCCTCAGCGAGCCTGCCGGGGAAGGCACCACAGGGGTGATCACGGGCGCGGTCATGACGGCCACCGCCTCGACCGGACAGCAGCAGGCACGTGACTGTTGCGTCGACGCCGCGGGCGGGCGCTGGAAGGGGTTCGACCACGGCCACTCAAACGTGGCAGGTGTGCAACAAATGGGTGTCCGAGGATCGACACGAACCGAAACCCAACGGGGACAGCGGCTCCAGGGTCTCATCCGACTGGGTTGACCATGCCGGGAGCGGACATGACGACCGGGAGTCAGGACGCGTGCCGGCCCAAGGTCAGACGGCCACGATGTCGATCAGATCCTCCAGACCCTTCAGGTCTTCGGCGTTCCGGGTATACAGGGTCGCCGCGTGGGCGTGGGCGGTGGCGGCGATCAGCAGGTCCATGACCCGTCCACGAGGCTGGCGTCCGGAGGCGACGACGCGCGCCGCGAGGCGGCCGTAGCTTTCGGCGACAGCTTCGTCGACGGGGAGGGGGTCGAAGCGCTTCTGCAAGCCTGTCAGGCGGGCCAGTCGCACCGCGCGGGCCTCGGGGGACTTGGCGACCAGGACCCCGTAGTGCAGTTCGGCCAGGCTGGCCACGCTGATGGCAAGCTCGCCGGGCAGCGGCTGCAGGTCGCTGGCGATCAGGACGCTGGTGTCGAGGACGCCGCGGCTCACCCGCGCTCCCAGGGGTCGGCAGGGGAGTCGTCCAGAAGGTCGCGGTCGGTCTCCCAGTCGGGATCGACGGCCTCTCGGAACAGGCTGGCAACCTCGTCCCAGCGGCGCCAGGCCCGAGGAGCGACGGGGCCAAGCACCGCTGCGGGGCGCCCGGCGACGGTGATCGTCACCCGTTCTCCGCTCTCGGCCCGCCGGACCAGGTCGCTGGCGTTCTGGCGCATCTCGCGCAGACCTACTTCATTCACACCCCAACCGTAGCACAAGTGCTACACGATGGGGTCTCCATCAGTCGTTCCGTTGTGGAGAGCGAGGCGGCAGTGTCTCCTGGCACTGAGAGGCCCCAAAGCGACTGATCGCCGAGGCTCGGCCATCGGCGATCATCTGCGAACGAGGAGTGTCCGAGGGGGGACTTGAACCCCCATGCCCCTAAGGGCACTAGCACCTCAAGCTAGCGCGTCTGCCAATTCCGCCACCCGGACGAGTGGTCCGGCCTCGCGGCCGGAGCGGAATGAGGTTAGCACGGGTACGGGGGTCCTCCGCGCACCCCGTCCGGGCGGGGGATCGGCGCCGCGCCCGGGAGCCGCTAGCGTGGCTGACCAGCACGACAGACCTGGTGGACGTGGAGGGGAGACGTGGTGACCGAACCGATCCGGCCGCCCCTGCCCCGACAGGGGGCGATCTCTGGGGCCGGGCCCGACGGGGCTGCGACCGGGGCGTCCGCGGGTCCCACGACCGCCGAACTGGAAGCGGTGACGATCTGCCGGGACCTGATCCGGATCGACACCTCCAACTACGGGGACGGTTCCGGCCCAGGGGAGCGCAAGGCTGCCGAACTCGTCGCAGGGCTGCTCACCGACGTCGGGCTGGAGGTGGACCTGTTCGAGTCCGCCCCGGGCCGCAGCACCGTCGTGACCAGGATCGCCGGGGCCGACGCCACTCGGCCCGCACTGGTCGTGCACGGACATCTCGACGTGGTCCCGGCCGTGGCGGCCGATTGGCAGGTGGACCCGTTCGCGGGGGAGGAGCGGGACGGCTGCCTGTGGGGGCGCGGCGCGGTGGACATGAAGGACATGGACGCCATGATCCTCGCGGTCGTCCGGGACCTGGCCCGTGCCGGTGGGCGGCCGCCGCGGGACCTGGTGGTGGCCTTCTTCGCGGACGAGGAGGCCGGGGGCGATCGGGGGGCCGGCTGGGCGGTTCGCCACCGTCCGGAACTGTTCGAGGGGGCCACAGAGGCGATCAGCGAGGTCGGCGGCTTCTCCACCGAGATCGCTGGCCGGCGGGCCTACCTGCTGCAGACCGCGGAGAAGGGACTGGCCTGGTTGAGGCTGGTCGCGCACGGACGGGCCGGTCACGGCTCCGTGATCAACGAGGACAATGCGGTCACCCGGCTCGCCGCGGCCGTCATGCGGATCGGTGGACACTCCTGGCCGCTCGAGATCACCCCGACCGTCCGGGCCTTCCTGGCGGGGGTCGAGGAGATCACGGGCGTTGCGCTGTCTGCGGATGACCCGGACGCTCTCGTCGCAACTCTCGGCAGCACCGCGCGGTTCGTCGGTGCCACCCTGCGCAACAGTGCCAACCCGACCGTGCTGCAGGCGGGGTACAAGCACAACGTCATCCCCGGATCGGCGACCGCTCTGGTCGACTGCCGCTTCCTCCCCGGGCAGCAGGAGGAGTTGATGGCGACGGTCCGGGAACTGGCCGGTGACGGCGTCGAGGTCCTCGTGGATCACCAGGCGCCGGCCCTGGAGGTCCCGTATTCCGGGCAACTGGTCGACTCCATGGTCGCCGCCCTGCGGCAGGAGGACCCGGAGGCGGCCGTTCTGCCCTACTGCCTGTCCGCCGGGACCGACAACAAGTCCCTCAGCCTGCTCGGGATCACCGGCTACGGCTTCGTGCCGCTGCGACTGCCCAAGGGTCTGGACTTCGCCGGGATGTTCCACGGCGTGGACGAGCGGGTTCCCGTGGAGTCCCTGCAGTTCGGCGTGCGGGTGCTGCGGCGGTTCCTGGGGAACTGCTGACCTGCTCCCGGTCAGGGCACCTTTCGGACCTCCCGGTCGGTTCAGGCGGTTCTGCTCACCCGGATGATCCTTCGGCGCAGCCAGATCCGCCGCATCCCGCCCATGTGCAACCGGACCCGCGCCAGCTCCCAGCGGCCGTACTCGGCGTGTTCGGTGAGCAGGCGGCGCACCTCCGAACGGGAGGTCCCCCGGGGCACGGTGAGCACGCGGTACTCGTACTCGCCGTCCACGATCGGAAGGTCCGTGGGCGGGAACGGCACCGGCAGGAGACTCGGGTCCTCAGTCATCACCACAATGTCACCACGAACCGATACGGTCATGCCATGACGACCGACCCGCGGGCAGCCCTGGACCGGCTGATCGCAGCCCTCGAGGCGCACCTTCTCGCCGCGAGCCGCCGCAAGGGCGAGGCGGACCCCGCCGTCGTGGCGGCCTACCAGACCCTCGCCGACGCCTTCGAGAGCTACGACGAGGCGCTCTACACCGCCTACGACGAGGTCACCCCGTTCGTCCTGTACGAGGACGCCGAGGACGGCGATGAGGACGACGACGAGGACGACGTGGTCGACCAGGCTGACGACGAGGACCTGGAAGACGACGATCTCGACGACGACCTCGACGAGGGTGACGAGCCGGAGACCACGGAGGATCGTCACCGCGCGCCGATCCGACGCTGACCAGTCCCTCAGGGACGGGGTGCGGGTCGTGGGGTCCGCACCGGGCTGACCGCGGCCCGGTGCGATTTCAGTTGCGCTCGGGGTAGCCGACCATCGGGGCCGAGACCTCGTCCAGGGCCGACCGGATCTCCGCCGGCAGTTCGACATCCTCGCTCATCAGCGACCCGCGCAGCTGTGCGGCCGTCCGGGCCCCCACCACGGCCGACGCCACCTGCGGGCGGTCGCGCACCCACGCGATGGCCACCTCCAGCGGCGAGCAGCCCAGCCCGTCAGCGGCGGTGACCACCGCGTCCACGACCAGCCGGGAACGCTTGTCCAGATACGCCCCCACGAATCCGGACAGGTGCGGGGAGGCCCCGCGCGAGTCCGCCGGGGTTCCGGTGCGGTACTTCCCGGTGAGGACGCCGCGCCCGAGGGGGGACCAGGCCAGCAGGCCGAGCCCGAGTGCCCCCGCCGCCGGCGCCACCTCCCGCTCCACCCCACGCTGGACGAGGGAGTACTCCACCTCCGTGGCCACCGCCCGGGCCGTCCCGGACAGCAGGCTCGCGGCCCGTGCGGTCTGCCAGCCGGAGAAGTTCGCGAACCCCACGTAGCGCGCCCGCCCGGTCGACGTCGCCCACTCCAGGGCGGACAGGGTCTCCTCCAGCGGGACGTCGTCGCACCAGCCCTGCACCAGCCAGAGGTCGACATGGTCGGTACGCAGCCGGGCCAGCGACTCGTCCAGGCCGGACAGCATGGCCGCCCGGGAGGTGTTCACCCGCAGCCCGCCGTCCCGCCAGGACACCCCGGACCGGGTGCACACCACCAGTTCGTCGCGCTCGACCACGGTGCCCAGCAGCGAGCCGAGCAACTCCTCGGCGGCACCGTCCCCGTAGGCGGCCGCCGTGTCGACGAGGGTCCCCCCGGCGTCCACGAAGTCGCGGAGCTGGTCGGCTGCCTCGTGCTGGTCGGTGTCCCGTCCCCAGGTCAGCGTGCCGAGTCCGATCCGCGACACCCGCAGGCCGCTGCGACCCACCACGCGCTGTTCCACGGCAGCACAACCTAGTGCCCCGAACCGGGGCAGCGGGGGATCATCCGACCCCTCGCCGTGCCGCGGCACCGAGCGGCTAGGCTCCGGCACCATGCGGCTGGGGCTGAACCTCGGGTACTGGGGTGCGGGCAACGATGCGGAGAACATCGCCCTGGCCCGGGAGGCGGACCGCCTGGGCTACTCGGTCGTGTGGGCGGCGGAGGCCTACGGTTCGGACGCTCCGACGGTGCTGGCCTGGGTCGCGGCGCAGACCGAGCGGATCGACGTCGGGTCCGCGGTCATGCAGATCCCGGCCCGGACCCCGGCGATGACCGCGATGACCGCCGCGACCCTCGACTCGCTCTCCGGCGGCCGGTTCCGGCTCGGCCTCGGCGTGTCCGGCCCGCAGGTGTCCGAGGGCTGGTACGGTGTGAAGTTCGACAAGCCGCTCGGCCGCACCCGCGAGTACGTCGAGATCGTCAAGAAGGCGCTGCGCCGGGAGCGGGTCAG
>DASTGO010000018.1:0-3476 GCA_035719045.1 Kineosporiaceae bacterium
CGGTGGCGGCACCCCCTACCAGGTGTTCACCCCGTTCTCGCGTGCCTGGCGCGCGCGCGGCTGGCCGCAGCCGGCGCCCGTGCCCAGGCACCTGCGCTGGGTGCGGCGGGTGGAGTCGGAGGACCTGCCGGCGCTCGACGGCGAGGTCCCGGACCTGCCGGCTGCCGGGGAGGAGGCGGCCCTGGAGCGCTGGCACGCGTTCCTCGAGGACGGCCTGGCCGACTACGCCGACACCCGCGACCGCCCGGACCTGGCTGGCACTTCCGGGTTGTTCGCCCACCTGAAG
This sequence comes from Kineosporiaceae bacterium, assembly GCA_035719045.1. GTDB lineage: Bacteria > Actinomycetota > Actinomycetes > Actinomycetales > Kineosporiaceae > DASTGO01. Next base: position 287 of record DASTGO010000018.1, read on the forward strand.
TTCGGCGAGGTCCACCCGCGCACGCTGCTCGCCGACGTCGCGGCCCACCCCGACCACCGCAGGACCGGACCGCAGACGTTCGTCACCGAGCTGGCCTGGCGCGAGTTCTACGCCGACGTGCTGTGGCACCGCCCCGACTCGGCGTGGACCGACCTCAAGCCGGCGCTGAAGGGGATGGCCTACGACGAGCCCGGGGAGGGGTTCGAGGCGTGGACGGCGGGGCACACCGGCTACCCCATGGTCGACGCGGGGATGCGCCAGCTGCTCGCCGAGGGGTGGATGCACAACCGGGTCCGGATGATCGTGGCCAGCTTCCTGGTCAAGGACCTGCACGTGTGGTGGCCGCATGGCGCCCGCCACTTCATGGCGCACCTGCGCGACGGCGACATCGCCTCCAACTCCCACGGCTGGCAGTGGGCGGCCGGCACGGGCACCGACGCCTCGCCGTACTTCCGGGTGTTCAACCCGGTGACCCAGGGCCGCAAGGTCGACCCGGACGGCGACTACGTGCGCCGCTACGTGCCCGAGCTGGCGCACGTCGGCGGCGGTGCGGTGCACGAGCCGTGGAAGGTCGACGGCGCCTACGACCACGGCTACCCCGAGCCCATCCTCGACCACGCCGAGGCCCGCGAGGAGGCCCTGCGCCGCTACGAGGCGGTCAGGGGCTAGCGTGCCGGGCGTGAGCGAGTCCTTCGTCGTCCCCGCCCGGTTCTGCGGCCCGCCGATGTCCGGCAACGGCGGCTGGGTCAGCGGCCACCTGGCCCAGCTCGTCGAGGGCGAGGAAGGGCATGGCGCCGGCGCCGTCACCGTGCGGCTGCGCACGCCCCCGCCGCTGGACACCGAGATGGACGTGACGCGCGCCGACGACGGCACGGTGGAGCTCTGGGACGGTCAGACCCTGGTGGCCCAGGCCATCTCGGCCGAGCCGCTGGACACCGGCGGGACGCCTGCGCCCGTGTCGTTCGCCGACGCCGAGGCCGTCGGCCCGTCGTACGAGGGCCTGGCCGAGCACCCCTTCCCCACCTGCTTCACCTGCGGCACCGACCGCGACCCCGCGGACGCGCTGTGCCTGCACACCGGCCGGCTGCCCGGTCACGAGACGCTGCGTGCGGCCGCGTGGCGCCCGGTCGAGGTGACCCCGGAGATCGTCTGGGCGGCGCTGGACTGCCCCGGCGCGTGGGCCTCGGGCATCGCCGGTCGGGCGATGGTGCTCGGCACCATGACGGCGCAGGTGCACGACCTGCCGACCGTGGGCGAGGAGTGCGTGGTGATGGCCTGGCCTCGTGGGGAGCAGGGCCGCAAGTTCCTCTCCGGCACCGCCCTGTATGCCGCTGACGGTCGCCTGCTCGCGCAGGCCGAGGCCGTGTGGATCGCCGTCGACCCCGCCGCCGTCCGCCCCGCCTGACCCGCCTCCCGGCCTGACCTCACCTCGCCGAACCACACCGACCCCATCTCGCCGCCTATCTCGCCGAGAGGGACATTTCTGTCCTTGGGAAGGGTGGCCGCTTCAAGTGGTTGTTGCAACGAGGCTGACGGAAGGATCCGGTCATGCCTGGTGCACGGTTGTCGGAGCAGGAGCGCGCGCAGATCGAGGTGTTGTTCGGGCAGGGGCTGACCTTCCCGCAGATCGCGGCGGTGATCGGTCGGGACCGGTCCACGGTCTGGCGGGAGGTGACCCGCAACCACGCCTACCGCGGCGGGCACGTGGTCACCGGGGCGGTGCACCCGGGCCGGTCCAGTCGGACCAACCCCGACGGGCTGGGTGGGGTCTACCGGTGGCGGTACTGCCACCGCCACGCCCAGCACCGGGCGAAGGGGCGGGCCCGGCGGCCCCGGGTCGGCAAGCTGCGCCCAGCCTGGGGTCGGCCCTGGCCGCCGCTGTGGGAGGTGGTTCGCCCGCTGCTTGAGCAACGATGGTCCCCGGGCCAGATCGCCTCCTGGCTGCGCACCGCGTTCCCCGAGCAAAGGCAGATGTGGGTGTCCCACGAGACGATCTACCAGGCGATCTACTTCCAGGCCCGCGGCGGGATGCGCCAGGAACTGGCCCGCCAGGTCGCGCTGCGTTCGGGCCGGGCCGCACGCCGCACCCAGTCCCGGGCCGCGGCGGCCGGCCGCAGCGCCAAGCCGTGGGTGGGTGACTTCCACATCTCCACCCGCCCGGCCGAGGTCAGCGACCGGGCGGTGCCCGGGCACTGGGAGGGCGATCTGGTCATCGGGGCCCGCGGCGCCAGCGCGATCATCACCCTGGTCGAGCGCTCCACCCGGTTCGTCATGCTCGGCGCGCTGCCGCACTCCCGGGTCAGCCAGGAGGTCATCGCGGTCCTGACCCAGCTGATGGGCCGGGTCCCGGCGCAGCTGGCCAAGACCTTGACCTGGGACCAGGGCGCGGAAATGGCCGAGCACGCCACCTTCACCCTGGCCACGAACTGCCAGGTCTTCTTCTGCGACCCGCACTCGCCCTGGCAGCGCGGCTCCAACGAGAACACCAACGGGCTGCTGCGCCAGTACTTCCCCCGCTCCTCCACGGACTTCCGCAGCTACACCCAGGACGATCTCGACGCGGTCGCCCGCCAGCTCAACGGGCGACCACGCGAGACCCTGGACTGGAAGAATCCCGCCCAGAAGCTGAACGAGCTCCTCGTTGCAACCGCCGCTTGAAACCGCCGGTTCTGAAGCCCGAGAAACGTCCCTGTCGGCGGAGAATGGCGGGCGCCGTACGGCGCGCCAGGCGTGGCGCAGGCCACACCAAAACGGACATCCCGGTGGAAATATCCCCAGTTCGTTGACCGTTCAACCGTTCATGACGACCTACCCCGAGACCCAGGCCGACCTCGAGCAGTTCGAGGCCGAGTTCGCCGACCAGCTCCAGCTCTCCATCGAAGCCCAGGACCTGCTGTTCCGCGAGGCCCGCACCGCCAACACGTTCACCGACGAGCCGGTGTCCGAGGAGCAGGTGCGCGCCATCTACGAGCTGGTCAAGTGGGCGCCGACGTCCATGAACAACCAGCCGCTGCGCATCGTCCTCGTCCGCAGCGACGAGGCCCGGGCCAGGCTCGTCGACCTCATGGCCGAGGGCAACCAGCCCAAGACGCAGGCCGCCCCGCTGGTCGCCATCCTCGCCGCGGACAACGAGTTCCACGAGGAGCTGCCCAAGGTCTTCCCGCACTTCCCCGCGGCCAAGGACATGTTC
>DASTGO010000019.1:0-22730 GCA_035719045.1 Kineosporiaceae bacterium
GGAAACACACCCCGAAGACCAGACAGACCATCCACCCCATCAGCAACCACCGCAGGGCCCACCGGTTCTTAGATGAACCAACCAGGCCACCATCACGCCACCCCGGCCACACCCACACACACCAAGCCCAGACACACCAAGTACTCACCAAGCGTCACACCACGACAAACTGCGGATGAGCTCGAAGCTCGCCCCAGCGAGGGCCAGCACCACCAGGCCGAGGAACACGTCCCCCCGGTCCAGGCCGCCCTGCCGCTCCCACGGGTCGTCGACGGCGAAGAAGCGGCCGATCCGGGCGGCAGGGGACGCGCCCTGCTCGTCGGTTCGCTCGCTGCGCCCGCTCACGCACCCTGCCTACGAAGCCGGTTCCGCCGCGAGCCTCCCCCGCGGACGGAGCCTGGGCGCCGGGCGGGGCATCGGGCTCCCGCCCGGCGGAGTCCTGCGGGACCGGCCGCCGTCAGTGCCGCCGGTGGACCTCCCGGCGCAGCAGCACGGCCGCCACGTCGTCGCCCGGACGGCGCCGGGCCGTGACCCCGAGCGCGGCGAGGATCCGCAACAGGGCCCGGTCGACCTGCTCGGCGGCCTGGGCGGCGAGTTCGGCGCCCAGCAGGGCCAGGCCGGTGGCGAAGTCCCGGTTCCGGTCCTCGACCAGGCCGTCGGTGAACAGCAGCAGACTGCCGCCCCGCGGGATCTCCAGGACGGTCTCGGTGTACCCGCCCAGCCCCAACCCCAGGGGCGGCCCGGGCGGGACGTGCACGGTGCGCGCCACCGGAGCGTCCGGCGGCAGCAACAGCAGCGGCAGGTGACCGGCGTTGGCGACCACCGCCCGCCCGGTGGCGACGTCCACCACGGCATGGAGCGCGGTGACGAACTGCGGGCCGTCGGGACGGCGGCGGCCGGAGTCCGCGATGACGTCGTGCAACTGCCGGTCGACCAGGCGCAGGACCTCCGACGGCGACAGCCCGGCCAGGCTCGCGGTGAGGATCGCGGCGCGGGCCTGCCCCATGACGATCGCCGCCTCTATCCCACGACCGGAGGCGTCCCCGACCCCGAGCGCCAGATGCGCGGCGTCCAGTCGGGTGGCCTCCCACCAGTCGCCGCCCACCTCGACATCCTCCCCGCCCGGCAGATAGCCCGCGGCGATGTGAACCCCCGGCATCAGCGGCGGCGCTGCCGGCAGCAGGGACTGCTGCAGCCGGTGGGAGATCCGGGCCTGGGCCTGCCGGGTCCGGACCTGGACGACGGCTACCCCTGCCCGGGCCGCGATGTCGGTGAGGAACGGCAGGATGCCCTCACCGTAGGGCGGTCGACGGCCGGCGGCGATCAGGACGAGCAGCCCGATCGGACGGCCGGCCACCGACAGCGGGAGAGCGACCAGATTGCGGGCAGCCGCGTAGGCCAGCCAGGACCGGGTCTGCGGGTCACCGTCCGGTCCGAGGCCGGCGGACAGGTCGAGGACCACGGGAGCCACCCGGCCTCCCCGGCGCCAGTCCGGCGGCGGAAGCGGGACCGGGGTCAGCGGGGGCAGCGGTCCGAGGTCGTCCAGGGCCGGGGCCACCGACAGCGCCACCGGGAAGCCGGGCCGGGCGGGCAGGCCCACCGGGTCCGCCTCCCCCACCTCGGGCAGCACGTAGACCCCGGCCACATCGGCCAACTCCGGGACCAGGGTGTCGGTGAGCGCCTGCAGGGCGGCGGCCGGCCCGGTGGCGCCGTTCATCCGCTCCGACAGCCGCGCGAGCAGCCCCGCCCGGTTGGCCGCCAGTTCGGCACGCACCTCCGCGGACAGGTCGACCGCCGAGAGCACCAGCCCGTACGGCCGCCCGTCCGGACCCTCGACCCGGGCCACCGAGTACGACACATGCAGGTGCGGTCGGTCCGGATCCCGCAGTCCCACCTGACGCCGGCGGCGGACCCGCACCACCCCGGACACCCAGACCCGGTCCAGGTCCGCCACCACGGCGGCCGGGAACGCCCCGGCCGTCCCCGCCGGCCGGGGCGCGAAACCGAACAGCTCCTCGGCGGCGGCGTTCCGGTAGACCACCCGGTGCCGCGGGCCGGCCGTGACGACGACCGCAGCCGGGCAGACGTCCCACCCCGGGCGCATCCGGCCGAGCAGTGCCCCGACCTCGCCGGACTCAGGGCCCTCGCCCCCCGGACCCCCGGCCTCCAGACCCTCAACCCCCGGTGCCTCGGCGCCCGGGGGACCGTATCCCGGGAACTCCTGCGCGGGGCCGCCACCCTGCCCGTACGGGCCCATGCCCACACCTCCGTGTCGCCGTTCGCTCGACCACCGGACGATCGAATATAGGTCGAAAGGTATAAAGCGGAAAGTCAGACCGAATCACCCAACCTCGCCCCGGCACCCGACCTCGCCCCGACTCCCGGCACCCGGCACCCCGGCCTCGCCCCGGCACCCGGCCTCGCCCCGGCACCCGGCACCCGACCTCGCCCCGGCCCCACCGCCGACGCCGCGGAATACGGGGATCCTGATCCGCCCGGCCTGTAAACCGGGAGGGCCCGGTCGGCAACTACCGGGTGCCGAGCGGGACGCCGAGCCCGGCATCGCCGGTGCCGGAGGGTCGAAAGGCCTTCCGGCGCAACGGATCCGTCTGCCCACCCCATGCGTGCGGCTGCCGCCGCAGGTGCGCCACCGCACGCCCTCGTCGCAGGAGAGGACCCGTATGACCACGACCGTTTCACCCCCCGACGTCCGCGGGCGACGGACGGCGCGACTGGCGGGCTGGCTCGTCGTCGCCGTCGCCGGAGCCGCCGCGTGGGGTGTCATCGCCCTGCGCCGCGGGGAGCGGATCTCGGCCATCTGGCTGCTGGTCGCGGCCCTGGCCTCCTATGCCATCGCCTACCGGTTCTACGCCAGGTTCATCGCCCGGCGGGTGCTGGAGGTGGACGACCGGCGGGCCACCCCCGCCGAGCGCCTCAACGACGGCGTCGACTTCCACCCGACCGACCGGAGGGTGCTGCTCGGGCACCACTTCGCCGCCGTGGCCGGGGCCGGGCCGCTGGTGGGTCCGGTCCTCGCCGCCCAGATGGGCTACCTGCCGGGGACGCTCTGGATCGTCTTCGGGGTCGTCCTGGCCGGGGCCGTCCAGGACATGACCGTGCTGTTCTTCTCCTTGCGCCGCAACGGGCGCAGCCTCGGTCAGATGGTCCGGGACGAGGTCGGGGTGATCGGCGGGATCGCGGCGCTGGTGGCCGTCTTCGCCATCATGATCATCCTGCTGGCGGTGCTCGCCCTGGTCGTGGTCAACGCCCTGGCCGCCTCACCGTGGGGCACCTTCTCCATCAGCATGACCATCCCGATCGCCCTGTTCATGGGCTTCTACCTGCGGGTGCTGCGCCCCGGACGGGTGATCGAGGTCAGCGTCATCGGGGTCGCCCTGCTGCTGGCCGCGATCGTGGCCGGAAACTGGGTGCAGGAGTCCTCGCTCGCCGGGGCGTTCACGCTCACCCCGCAGCAGCTCGTCATCGCCCTGGTGGTGTACGGGTTCGTGGCCAGCGTGCTGCCGGTGTGGATGCTGCTCGCACCGCGGGACTACCTGTCCACGTTCATGAAGATCGGGGCGATCGGGCTGCTGGCGGTCGGGGTCCTGGTCGCCGCTCCGGTGCTGCAGAACGCCGCGGTGACGAAGTTCGCCGGCAGCGGCACCGGCCCGGTGTTCGCCGGGTCGCTGTTCCCGTTCGTGTTCATCACCATCGCCTGCGGTGCGCTGTCCGGCTTCCACGCCCTGGTCTCCTCCGGCACCACGCCGAAGATGATCGAGAAGGAGTCCCAGGTCCGGCTGATCGGTTACGGCGCCATGCTCATGGAGTCCTCGGTCGCCGTGATGGCGCTGATCGCCGCGAGCCTGCTCGATCCCGGCCTGTACTACGCGATGAACTCCCCGGCCGGGCTGCTCGGCGGCACCGCGGCGAGCGCGGCGAAGGCCGTGTCCGAGCTCGGTTTCACCCTCACACCCGACCAGTTGACCGCCGCGGCCGCGGCCGTCCACGAGAAGACCCTGGTCGCCCGCTCCGGCGGCGCGCCGACCCTGGCGGTCGGGATGTCCCACATCCTGTCCGGCCTGTTCGGCGGGTCGGGGCTGCGGGCGTTCTGGTACCACTTCGCGATCATGTTCGAGGCGCTGTTCATCCTCACCACCGTCGACGCGGGCACCAGGGTCGGCCGGTTCATGCTGCAGGACACCCTCGGCAACGTCTGGAAGCCGTTCTCCCGCACCAACTGGAAGCCCGGCCTGTGGCTGACCAGTGCCCTGGTCGTGCTCGCCTGGGGCTACTTCCTCTGGGTCGGCGTGAGTGACCCCCTCGGCGGGATCAACCAGCTGTTCCCGCTGTTCGGGATCGCCAACCAGTTGCTGGCGGCGATCGCGCTCACCCTGGGCACGGTCCTGCTGGTGAAGGGCGGGAAACTCAGGTATGCGTGGGTGACCGGGCTGCCGCTGCTGTGGGACGCCGCGGTCACCCTGACCGCGAGTTACCAGAAGGTGTTCTCCGCCGACCCGAAGCTGGGCTTCTTCGCCCAGCGGGACAAGTACGCCGCGGCGCTGGACGCCGGCAAGGTGCTGGCCCCGGCGAAGACCCCGGCCCAGATGCAGCAGATCGTCACCAACTCCACGGTGGACGGCGTGCTGGCCGCCCTGTTCGCCGCGCTGGTCGTGGTCGTGCTGGTGAACGCCGTCGTGGTCTGCGTGCGGGCGATCGCCTCCCGCGAACCGCTGCCGAGCTCCGAGGCACCCTTCGTGGAGTCCCGGCTGGTCGCCCCGTCCGGGCTGATCGCCACGGCGCGGGAGCGGGAACCGGCGACCGCCGGCAGCACGGCGGGCCGCACGGTCGAACCACCGACGGGGTACCGGTGAGCGGGCACGCGACCACCGCCGCCCGGAGCGGGAGCGGGCGCGGCGGCGGACGTCTGGCCCGGTGGTGGGCCTTCGCCCGCTGGTACCTGGCCGAAATCAGCGGGGAGGCCGACTACCGCCGGTACCTGGAGTCCTTCGAGCCGTTCCAGCACTGCGGGAAACCGTTGAGCCGCAAGGAGTTCGAGCGACACCGGATGGCATCCCGGGAGAGCGGGGGCATCTCGCGCTGCTGCTGACCGGCACACGCTGCTGAGAGGCACGCTGCTGCTGAGAGGCAAAACTGGTGCCGGTGGCGGGCATCCCCCTGAGCCCGTCACCGGCACCACCCGAACCGGTCCGCCCCGATGCCGGACCGGAGTCGTCAGCTGACCACGTCCACCTGGTGCACCGACCCGGCCGTGCCCTCCTCCCCCAGCCACAGCCCCGTGCTGCGGACCTGGCCCGCGGTCGTACCGGACACGTCGAGCCGGAAGGGGCTCGCCACGTTCGCCAGGCCGATCGCCCCGACCCCGCGCTCCGCCAGGCTCTGCATCGGCGTGTCGCCGCCGTTCCACAACCCGAGCCGGCTGAAGACCGGGTCGGCCTCGTCGATCCAGCCGTTGCCGTCGGCGTCGTAGGCGGCCAGTTCCGCGAAGCCGTTGCCGGTTCCGGGCCCGAACAGCTCCTGCCCGCTGGTGACGGTGCCGTCCCCGTCACGGTCCAGGGCCAGGTAGGCCAGGCCGTCGGCGAGCAGCGGCACCGATTCGGCCGTGCCGTCACCGTCGAGGTCCACCGGCGCCCGCCGGTCGGTCAGCGCAGGGGCCGCGGAGAAGGCGAGCACCAGCGGGTCCTTCGGCTCGGGCGCCCCGGAGGTCAGCCGCAGCGACGTCGACCGGGCGGCCTCCCGGTACAGGTCCACGTCGAGGGTGACGTCGAGCTGCCGTCCGTCCGCCGTGGTCACCGAGGCGGCCGCGGAGACGACGGTCTCCTGGACCTCCACGGTCGTGCTGGTGAAGGTGATCTCCTGGCCCGGCCCGGATGCCACCGGCCGGGCGCCCTGCCCGCCGGGGCTCGGCTGCACAGGTGTCGCGGCTGGTGCCCGGTCCGCACCCAGGTCGCCGGGGCGGATGATGTCGACCTTCTGGCCGGTCAACCGTTCGATGAGCGCGATCAGGGCGGCGAACTTGCCGGTCGCGGTGTCGATCTCGCCGAGCCCGCGATCCCCGCCGCCGGCCGTCCCCCGACCGGCCGGGAGGGCGGTCGGGGGTTGCTGGAGGCCGTGCCGGTGCTCGAGCGGCAGGACGCTGCCGTCGGCCACCGGCAGCCCGGCCGGGTGCTGCGGGGCCGACTGCTGCGGGGCCAGGTGCGGCGCGGCCGGGTGCGGCGCGGCCGGGTCACCCCAGCGCCGCACCGACAGCTGGGTCGACGTCGTCGACAGCCACCGGCTGGACGAGGCAAGAGACACCGTTGCACTGCTGATGATCACGCCGCACCTCCCCGATCGCGACGGCGACGACCTTGCCCCTCCCGTCGGTGGGCCACGGGCGGGCATGAGCGGGGCCGGACGGGATCACCCGTCCGGGGTAGGAAGGGTCGCATCCGTCCGTGACGGTGGCCAGGGCCGCGGCCGGGCGATCGACGGGCCCCGGGGCGATCAGCTGAGTCCCCGGTGACAGGAAGGGCAGCCCTCCGCAGACCTTGGCGCGGGCGCGTCTGAAGAGAGGCGCGCCCGCAGCACGGAAGCTACTACCGCCACCGATCCCGCGGAAGCGGTATCCCTTGATTCCCAACGGTTTCACAGCCACACCGAAGGCGGGCCTCACCCGGCCCGGGACCCGCGACCCGGCAACCTCGGCCACCCGGCCCGGGACCCGCGACCCGGCAAGCCCGGCATCCCCCGCCCCGGAGCGCCGTCACTTCCTGCGACGACGAGCGACCCGGAACACCGTCCGAACCAGGACGAGCCCGACCATCCCGAGCGACACGAGGTCGAGTGCGGGCACGAAGCGCAGTCGCCCGTCCCGGAGTTCATAGGCGCCGATCGCCCGGGCCCAGACCCCGAACCCGCCGCCGGAGCCCTGCCCCTGGCCGGCGGGGTTGTCCCCGGACCCGCCGCCGGCCCCGCCCATGACGACGGCCACCGGCACCACGACCGTGCCGTCCCGCTCGATCGGCTCGCCGAACACCCGGCGGATCCCGATCGTGTCTCCGGCCCGCCCGAGCAGTTCCTCGATGGTCATCGGTCCTCCCGTTCCCCGGCCCCCGCCGGATCCCGCTCCGGTCCGGCCTGCCCGGCCCGGCCCTGCTCGCACCAGCCTGCTACCCGGTAGGCCCGCCCGGCGACCGCACCCGGCCCAGGGGCAGCCGGACGGTGAAGGTGGTGCCGGCTCCGGGCCTGGTGTCGAAGGTGATCGATCCGCCGTGGTGGTCGTGGATGAGGGTGTGGGCGAGGGCGAGCCCCTGGCCGGTGCCGGTTCCGACCGGTTTGGTGGTGAAGAACTGGTCGAAGACGCGGTCCGCGATGGCGTCCGGGATCCCGGGGCCGGTGTCGGTGACCTCGATGACCGCTTCGTGGGTGTCGGGGTCGGTGCGGGTGGCGACGGTGAGCAGGCCGCGGCGGCCGGTGTCGTGCTGGGTGTCCGCCATGGCCTGGCAGGCGTTGATGACCAGGTTCAGCAGGACCTGGTTGATGTCACCGGGGTTGCAGGTGACGGCAGGCAGCCGGGGGTCCAGGTGGAGGTCGACGTCGGCGACGGGGCGCAGTTCGCTGGCGGTGACGGTGACGGTGTTGCGGACCGCCTCGTTGAGATCGGCCAGGACCATGCCTTCACCACCGGGGTGTCCGAACGCCTTCATCGCCTTGACGATCACGGCGACCCGGTCGGCGCCCTGGACGGTGTCGGCGAGGGCCTGCGGGATCTCCGTCAGCAGTTCCGTCAGCGGGGCCACCGCCGGTCCGGACGGGCCCGGTGGTCTGCCGGGCGCACCGGATGCACCGGGCGCACCGGGCGCACCGGGCGCAGTGGGTGCGGGCGTGGAGGCGAGGCCGGCCCGCAGCACGTCGTCGACCTGGCGGAACGCGGCGCTGAGGAAACCCAGGTTGTCCCGGATGAACTGGATCGGGGTGTTGAGTTCGTGGGCGATGCCGTTGGCCAGCAGTCCGACGGACTCCAGTTTCTGGGCGTGCCGCAGCTCGGACTCCAGCCGGTGCCGCTCGGTGACGTCGCGCAGCCGGACCATCAGCCCGCCCACCGCGGGGTCGGCGGACAGGTCGGTACAGGTCAGCTCCGCCCAGCGCACTGCGGCGCGGTCGTCGGCCGCCGGACCGGTCGCGGGTCTGCGGCCGGGAATCCGCACGGTCATGATGTCGGGGGCCGGCCCGCCGAGGGCGATCCAGTCCCGGACCCGGTCGCGGTCCTCGGGGTCCACCAGTGCCGCCACCGTCGACCCGACCACAGCCGGATGAGCGAGCCCGAGCAGCTCCCCGGCAGCACCCGAGGCGTAGCTGATCTTCCCGGTCCGGTCACAGACCAGGGTCAGGTCCGCCGACCGCTGGACCAGGGAGCGGAACCGTTCGGCCAGCGCATTGTCCAGGCAGACCGCCAGCTGCCCGGCGATCATCAGGGTGACGTCCACCCGGTCCCGGCTGAACGCCGCACTGCTCAGGTCGTTCTCCAGCAGCAGCATCGCCCGCGGCGCCCCCCGGATCAGGATCGGCACCACCAGCAGCGAGCACCGGGCCTTGCCGGCCAGATAGGGATCCCGGGCGAACCTGTCATCGGCCGTGGCGTCCTCCACGACGAGGGGTTCCCCGGTGCGCTCGGCATAGCGGAAGGCACTGATCGGCAGCAGCCCGCGGCGGGCAGCCTCCGCGAGACCGCTGATCCGCCCGCCCGTCGCGGGTGCGGCATCGGCCCCCCGCTCGACCGGCAGCCGCCAGTCCCCGGCCTCGTCGTCCCACAGCGCCAACTGCACCCGGCTCGCCCCGGTCATCAGGGTGAGCACGTCGACCACCTGCTCGCGCAGCCGGGCCGGGTCGGTCTCGGTGCTCAGCGCGTGCGTGGCCCGCAGCACCGCGACCAGGTCGATCGCCTGCGAGGTCAGCGAGGTCGCCGAGCCGGGCGCGATCGTGCCGATCGACCGGGTGCCCGGCGCTGCCGTGCTGCCGGGGTCGGACTGGACCGGCTGGTCGCGCAGGAACGGATACCGGCCGTCCAGCTGGGACACCTTGCCGACCGCGCCCCAACGGGCGTAGTGACCGCGGGCCTCGGCCAGCAGGAGCCGGCCGGACCGCTCCAGCCCGTAGGCGAGGTGGAACAGCGCAGCACGCTCGGTGATCAGCGCCTGGTTCCAGGGCCGGGACCGGGGCTCGACCTCCTTCAGTGCACGGTCGAAAGCACTTAAGGCACAACGGAAATCGTCCACCGCCCAGGCCCGCTCCGCCTCGAGCAGGTCGACCAGGTGCCCGAAGTTGGCGGGGGCGTCGGCCGCGCGGGCGGCGATCCACTCCCGGCAACCGTCCAGCTCGGCCAGCAGCACGGTCCGTTCCTCGTCGCCGGTGCAGGTGCGGATCCGGTGCGCCAGGCCGAGCGCATGGGTGAGCTGGGCCAGGGCCCGGGAGAACGTCGCCGGGACGAAACGGCTGGTCGCCATCGCCAGCGATCCGTGGTGGGCCAGGGCTTCCCGGTCGTCGAACAGTGCCGCGCTGACCGCACGGTAGGCGTGGAACACCGCGGTGTTGACCTTGTCGCCGGTGAGGGCGGCGAGGTACTCGTCCTCGTCGAAGCCGTCATCGGTGAAGCTGCCCGGCGTCCGGGTCCGCCCCAGCAGCGCCTGCAGCAACTGCAGGTAGATGAGCAGGTGGACGCGCGCGCTGTCGTGACCGATCCGGGTGACGAAGGTGAGCGCACCGGTCAGGGCGGCGTGCACCGCATCGAGGGTCGGGGTGAACTGGAAGCGGGCCGAGGCGGCCGTCGCCTGCGCATAGCCGGCGAAGTGCAGGTCCCCGCCGCGCTGGCAGCCCTCGCGGGCCTGGCGCATGAGCTGGTCGGTGGCCTCCAGCGGCTCCACCCAGTTGGTGCTGAACAGGCCGAACAGCAACCGGGCCTGGGAGGTGACCGGCTCGTACCCGCGGGCCACCGCCACCGGCATCACCCGCTGCATCACCTCGTACCCGAGCCGGTAGTCGTTGCGCAGCCCGACCGTGACGATCCCGCAGAACCCGATCGGACCGAGCAGTTCGGCGCTGGGCCCGTGCTCGGCCCAGATCCGCTGCGCCCGGACCAGCAGCCAGGCCAGGAACTTCAACTCACCCGCGAAGTAGGCCCCGGTGCTCAGCTTGTTCATCAGCCGGGCGGCGACCAGCAGGTCCGGATCTGCCAGGTCGGGCCGGTCGGGGTCCTCCGGTTCGGGCCGGTACGCCCACTCCCGCAGGCCGTCCAGGCCCGTGCGCAGCTGCTCCTCCAGCCCGTCGGGGTCCGGCACCTCGATCCCGACCCGGCTCAGCAGCTGCCCGCCCAGCTCGACGGCGTCCCGGTAGCGCCGCCGGTTGGACAGGCTGTGGATCTGCAGGCAGGCAGCGTCCGCGAGCTGCTGCAGGTCGTCCGTGCGCTCGGCGACGGCGCGGTAGACCTCGTCGGCCTCCTCCAGCCGGCCCAGCGCGTAGAGCACGGCATGGCGCAGCAGGCGGATCGGGGTCCGGGCCGGATCGTCCTCGCCGGCCCCCGCGGCGGTCAGCGCGTCGGTGGCGGCCACCAGGTACCGGTCCGCGCCGGCCGCATTGGTCAGATGGGTTGCGGTGGCGGCCGCCAGGAACAGCTCCGCGGCACGCCGGGCCTCCGCGGCGTCGACGACCTGACCGCCCGCCTGACCACCCGCCTGGCCACCCGCCTGACCACCCGTCTCGCCGACCGACTCGCCGACCGCCGCCAGGTACTGCTCGGCGGCCGGTCCGGCCTGGGCGGGATCAGCGGCCAGCCGCCGGGCCAGGGCCAGGTGCAGGCCGGTTCGCTCGCCGGGGCCGAGGGCGGTGTACGCGACCTGCTGCACCCGGTCGTGCCGGAACCGCACGGAGGTGTACGGGGTGCTGTCGTCCGCCCCGACGGCGATCAGCAACCGGTCCTCCAGGGCCGGCCGCAGCCGCTCCCGGATCTCCTCCTGCGCCGCCCCGCAGGCGACCGCCAGCCGGTCCAGGTCGACCTCACCGCCCAGGCAGGCCAGCACGTGCAGCAACTGCCGGGCCGGCTGCGGCAGCGCAGCGACCCGCTGGTGGAGCAGGTCGACCACCCCGGTGGCCCCGACGAACCGCCGGACCACGCCGGGATCCCAGGTCCAGCCGTCGTCGCCCAGCCGCAGCACGCCCTCCTGGCGCAGCGCGTTGACCAGTTCCACGGTGTCGAACGGATTGCCGCCGGTGCGTTCGGTGACGACATCGGCCAGCTCCGCCCCCCGGGACCGGTCCAGCCGGAGCATCTCCGTCAGCAGGACGGCCAGGTCCACCGGCGGCAGATTGTCCAGGGACAGCTGTCGCGGGGCCAGCCCGAGGCGCTCCCAGCGGCCGGCCATCGCCATCAGCGGATGGGTGACCTCCAGTTCGACGTCCCGGTAGGAGCCGACCAGCAGCAGGCCGTCAAGGTCCTCGGCGGTGAGCACGGCGTCCAGCAGCCGGATCGAGAACCCGGTCGCCCACTGCAGATCCTCCAGGACCAGCACGACCGGACGCTGTGGGGAGGCGACGGTCCGCAGCAGGGCCAGGGCCGCCTGGTCCATCCGGCCGACCAGCTCCGCCGGGTCTCCCTCCAGGGGCTCGGCGGGCACCCCCAGCACCGTCCCGAGTTCGGCGAACCCCGCCAGCAGCCCGGCGTTCGGGCCCAGGGCGGTCAGCAGCCGCTGCCGGTGCTGGACCAGTTCCGTCCGGGTGTCCGCCAACAGCAGCCGTCCGAGCCCGCGCAGCACCTGCGCGACCGCATCGGTGTCGGGGCTCTGCCGGTACTGGTCGAACTTGCCACTGACGAACCAGCCGTCGGCCCGCAGCACCATCGGTCGCAACTGCTGCAGCAGGGCCGTCTTGCCGACCCCGGGCGGCCCGCTGACCAGCAGCCCCCGCCGGCCGCCGGTCCGGGCCTGCTGCAGGGCGTCGGCGAGGGTGGCCAGCTCGCCCTCCCGGCCGACCAGCCGGGCCGGGGCGGACAGCTGCGGTGGGAAGTCCCGCTCCCCCAGGCTCAGGGTCAGCTCGGCGACGGGGACCGCCGCGTCGAGCAGGGCGGCGATCCGGCGCAGGTCGTGGGCGACCCCGTCGGCGCTCTGGTAGCGCTGGTCGGGCTCCTTGCGCAGCAGCCGGGCCACCACCGCGGACAGCGGCTCGGGGATCTGCGGGCGCAGCGTGCTCAGCGGCACCGGCTCGGTCGCCAGGTGGGCGTGCAGCAGGGCCAGCGGATCGTCCTGGCCGGTGCCGAACGGCGGCCGGCCGGACAGCAGTTCGTACAGGGTCGCGCCCAGGGCGTACAGGTCGGCGCGATGGTCGACCGGTCGGCCGGTGCGGCCGGTCTGTTCCGGGGCCAGGTAGGGCAGGGTCCCGGCCAGTTCCCCCGGCTCGGTGACCCCGGGGCGTTCCTCCACGAAGGTCGAGGCCAGCCCGAAGTCGATGAGCACCGGCTGGTCCCCGTCCGGGCACAGCAGGACGTTGCCGGGGTTGACGTCCCGGTGAACCACCCCGGTCCGGTGCACCGCGGCCAGCTCCTGGGCCAGTCCGGCGCCGAACCGGGCCACCCAGTCCGGCGGGAAGCCACCTGGCGGCAGCTCGTCCGCGACGGCGCTGCCCTGATCGTCCTGGAAGATGATCGACGTGCCGTCGGGGGGCAGCCGCAGCCGGTGCACCACGCCGGGGATGCCGGCCAGCCGGTCCAGGACGGCCGTCTCACGGTGCAGCCGGGACGCGCCGTCCGGCCCGAGCAGCTCCTTGAGGATCACCGTGCCGCCGGGGGCCTGCGGATCGGGTACCCGCCAGACCCGGGTACGGGCGCTGCTGTAGAGCAGCCGGCCCGGCTCACCGGCGGCCGGCTGCCCGCCCTCACTCCCTGAACCCGCCATCCGGTCTCCCGATCGGCCGCCGGACATCCCTCATCCCCGCTCCTGCCCGGCCCGGCCGCAGGTCACGGCCGCCCGTCGCAGCTACCGGGGTCACAGCTGCCCGTGCCCACGGCCCGTTGGCCTGCCCCCCGCGGGTCCCCCGCCGGGGCCGGGTGCCACAGGTCGTCTCCAGGGTCATCGGCTCGGGGGGCCACGAGGTGTAGGAGCTGTCCGGATCGCCCGGGATGCGGTGAGCGCCGGATGAACGTCTGCGGGCCCGCCGCCGACCCGCCGGCCGATCGGTCCAGGTGAGACGCCGCACGCCCGCACCGATCGGGACACGGGGGTCTTTCTCTCGGCGCCCCGGATCTCTAGAGTCACGCCAGCAGTCCGTCCGCCCGGTCCCGCCTACCGGGGTGCCGCTGCACGAACGCGCCACCTGTCCGCCACCCCAGAAGGGCACCTGCAGTGCGCAGACTCCTGGCCGGCCTCGCGGCCACCGCCCTGGCCACCGCGGCCCTGGTCCTGCCCGGGACCTCGGCCTCCGCGACCACGGCCGCCGGAACCTTCAACGTCCTCACCTACAACGTGGCAGGCCTGCCGCAGGCCCTGTCCAGTGCACCGACCCCGCGCGACACCAGCACCACGGCGATCGGCCAGCGGCTGGGGCCCTACGACATCGTCCACGTGCAGGAGGACTTCAACTACCACGCCTACCTCTACGCCGGCGACACCACCCACCCCTACCGGACGCCGACCAGCGGCGGGGCCGCGATCGGCAGCGGGCTGAACTCCTTGTCGAAGAGCCCCTTCGACGGCGACGACTTCGAGCGCACGAAGTGGAACTCCTGCCAGTACGACTCCGGGGACTGCCTGACCCCCAAGGGTTTCACCTTCATGCGGACCAGACTGGCCGACGGTGTGTACGTGGACTTCTACAACGTGCACACCAACGCCGGGACCTCCTCCGGCGACCTGGCCTCGCGGGCGGACAACCTGAGCCAGCTGACCTCGTTCATCCAGACCCACTCCGGCGGCAATGCCGTGGTGGTCATGGGCGACACCAACACCCGCTACACCCGGGCCGGGGACACCATCGCCTCGTTCGCGGCGAACAACGGGCTGACCGACGCCTGGGTGCAGCTGGAACGCGGCGGGACGGCCCCGGCCGCCGGCAGCCCCGACCTGGTCTGCAACTCGGCCGCGCTCACCGACACCTGCGAGGTGGTCGACAAGGTCCTCTACCGCGGCAGCACGTACCTGTCGCTGAACGCCACCACCTACCACAACGAGCACGCGGCGTTCCTGGACTCCTCCGGGGCCATGCTGTCCGACCACGACCCGGTCACGGTGAAGTTCTCCTGGTCGACCAACCCGGCCTTCCAGTTCAGCGAGCAGTTCGGCGGGCCGCACGGCGACTACTACAACGACATCAACTCCGTCGGTGACGGCGCGCAGCCCACGGCCATCTCGATGCGCAGCGGCTCGCGGGTCGACCAGGTCGGGATCACCCTGCCCGGCGGCACCACGCTCACCCACGGCGGGACGGGCGGCACGTACGCCTCACTCTCCCTGGCGGGCAACGAGTACGTGAACTCGGCATACCTGTGCCAGGCGCAGTACAACGGGCACACCCGGATCTTCTACGCCCGGTTCACCACCAACCTCGGCCGGAACCTGGCCGGCGGGTCCACCACCTCGGACTGCACCACGCTCACCGCACCCGCCGGGTGGCAGATCTCCGGGTTCTGGGGCCGCTCCGGTGACGCGGTCGACAAGCTCGGCCTCGTGTACACCCCGAAGGCCGTCATGCTCGTCAACCGGGCCACCGGCAAGTGCCTCGACGTGTACAACTGGTCCACCGCCGACGGCGGGCAGGTCCTGGAGTGGGCCTGCACCGGCGGGGCGAACCAGCGCTGGCGGATCGAGCCCCTGCCGGACGGCACCAACCGGCTGGTGAACCTCAACAGCGGCAAGCCGCTCGACGTGTACAACTGCGGCACGGCCGACGGCACCGCGATCGACCAGTGGGGCTGGTGGAACAACGCCTGCCAGCGCTGGACGCTGACCGCGACCGACAGCGGCTACGTCCGCCTGGTCAACCCCAACAGCGGCAAGGTGGCCGACCTGGCCGGCTGCAGCAGCGCCGACGGCACGGCGGTCCGGCTGGGGACCTGGCGGAACACCGCCTGCCAACAGTGGATCACCAGGCCCTGACCGGGTTCGCCGCACCGCACCGGTGCCCCCGCGGGATCGTCCCGTGGGGGCACCGGTGTCTGCGGCCACGTCACCTCGGCCTGCCGGCGCCCCGGGAACTGCCCGGCCGGAGCGCGGCAGGGCGCCCGGTCCGCGGGCCGGGCGGTCCGGGCTCCCCGACCTCCGCCTCGGCCGCGCAGGCGAGGAACTGCCCGAGGTTGTACTGCGCCTCCCGCTGCCGGTGGTACGGCCGGGACGCGACCACGACGGCCGCACCGTCGAGGTCCAGCCGCCAGGTCCAGCGGTTGGCGACCGGTTCGGTGAGCACGGCCGGGGTCAGGTCCCGGATCCGGCGCTGCACGGTCTCGATCGCGGCGCGGCAGTCCGCCGTCGACGGCAGCACCCGGGCGCTGCGGCCCAGCTCGCGGTTGTTCCCGCCGAGCAGCCGCCAGGCGAACCAGGGACCGTCCGGCGCCCCCGGATCGGGATCGGACCAGCCGGGCACGCAGACGCCGTCGCGCCGACGTCCGCTGACCAGGTGGAACCGGGCGCCCACCGCCATGATCTGCCGCCTCCCGAACCATCCCCCCGGATGAGCCGCGGCCGGACGACCGACAGCGGTACGCCGAGGTTCCCGGGCGCGGAGGAACGCCACGGCACCGCCCGCTGAACGCCATGGAAGGCCCGGATGAACCGGACCCCCTATTCCGGATGATCGGACGATTCCGTTGCCGGGCCGGACGGGAGGGGCCCGTCCCCGGCGGGGGCGTCTCCCGCTTCGGGGATACCGGCAGGAGAGCCCGTTTCGGGGGATATCAACAGCGAAGCCCGATTCGGGAACAGTTGCGCGGGGGGCTGTATCTGCGGGCGAGGCGTGGTCTTCTTGGAGGGCGGCAGCCGTCGAGCCGAGGGCTACTGCCAGGCAGGTCCGGTCATCCCATCCCGTCCACCGGGGGTTGACATGCCCAAGAACCCGCCCGACCTTCCGTTGCTGCTGGCCTCGCCGGACCCGACGCAGCGGGTGAAGATCCAATCGACCGCGTTCACCGACGACGTGCTGGGCCGTTTCGTCTGCAATGACTGGGGCGAGATCCGGGCCGGCCTGGCCGACGGCGGCGCACCCTTCGACGCCGTGGTGATCGGTGCCGGGATGTTCGGCGCCTACTGTGCGGAGAAGCTGTACCGGCACGGGTCGGGGGTGGGGATGCGGATCCTCGTCCTCGACGCGGGGTCGTTCACCCTGCCCGAACATGTGCAGAACCTGCCGCAGCTCGGCGGCGCCCTCGGCAACGCCCCCGCCGTCCGCACCCGGGACACCGGCACGCAGAACGTCGTCTGGGGGATGCCGTGGATCAGCGACACCACCGCGGTCACCAACGGCGGCCCCTCCGGCTTCCCGGGCCTGGCGTACACGGTCGGCGGGCGTTCGCTGTTCTGGGGCGGCTGGTCCCCGCAGCTGACCCCGGCCGACCTGACCAGCCCCCCGTGGCCCGCGGACGTCGTCAGCTACCTGACCACGCAGGTCCCCGGGGACGTGGACAAGTTCAGCGGCTACCAGCGGACCGCCGTCGAGATCGGCACCGCGACCACCACGGACTTCATGTTCAACACCCGGTTCCACGGCACCCTGCGCACGGCGCTGCAGAACGCGATCGGGACGCTGCCGGTACTCACCGCCCCGGTGGAGGAGGCGCCGCTGGCGGTCGAGGGCGCGTCGCCGGCCTCGGGGCTGTTCGCCTTCGACAAGTTCTCCAGCGCTCCCGCGATCATCAACGCGACCCGCGACGACGTCGCCACCAACACCTCCCGGGGTGACGTCAGCCGGCGCATCTTCCTGGTCCCACGCACCCAGGTGCTGCGGCTGAACATGTCCGGCGGCGCGGTGACCGGCATCGACGTGTCCAGCAACGGGATCAGGGACACCCTGCCGCTGCGGCCCGGCTGCGCAGTGGTGCTGGCCAACGGGACGATCGAGGCCACCCGCCTGGCGCTGGAGTCCCTCGGCGTGGGCGACACCCGGTTCGGTTCCCCCCGGGTGGGCAACCTGATGGCCCACCTGCGCAGCAACATCACCGTCCGGATCCAGCGCAGTGTCCTCGGTCTGGCCACGCTGGGGCAGCCGGGCGGCCCGCCACCGGACCTGGAGACCACCGCGTTCCTGGTCCGGGGAGCCTCGGCCGGGCGCCGGTTCCACTTCCAGGTCATCGCCGCCGCCGTCGGCAGCCAGAACCCCGAGACCAACCTGTTCCAGCAGATCCCCGACATCGACCTCGTCGAGCAGATCCAGTTCAACCAGGACCCGAACTGGATCGTGTTCGTCATCCGCGGGATCGGGGAGATGACGGGCGACGCGACGCTGACCCCGAACCCGGCCGGCAACTGGATCGACTTGTCCGGCGAGACCGATCCGTTCGGCAAACGGCGGGCCTTCGTCCGGCTCGGCCTGACCGGAACCGACGCCGCCCTGTGGGCCACCATGGACGTCGCCGCGCTGGACCTGGCCGAGACCATGGCCGGCGGCCCGGGCGCACCGGCGGGCAGCATCCAGTACCTGGTCAACGGCAACTGGGTCGCCCAGCGCCCCGCGGTCGACCCCACCACCGGCGGCCCGTGGCGGGACCCGCTGGGCAGCACCCACCACGAGGCCGGACCCCTGTTCATGGGCAACCCCGGCGCGTCGGTCACCAACAGCGTCGGCAGATTCCACAACATCAGCAACGCCTACGTCGCCGGGCCCGCCGTGTTCCCCGCGATCGGGTCGGCCAACCCGTCCCTGACCGCGCTCACCCTGGCCCGCCGCACGGCCGACGCGATCATCGCCGCCAGGGCCGGGCACCCCTTCCCGTGATCGCCGCGATCCGGAGGGGCTGCACCACAACGGTTCCGGGCGCCCGCCGGCCCCGTGGGCGACGGCGGGGCAACTGAACGGCGGGGCAACCGAGTTGCGTGGCGGGGTCCACGGCTACCACGTGGGCCCCGACATGCAGTTCTCAGTACAGGTAGATGTCTCTCAGTACAGGTAGATGTCGACCAGCAGCGCACCCAGCGCTGTCCACGCGGCCAGGCGGAACGCTTCAGCCGGGCGCCGGGAGGCGGCAGCCCCGAGGCTCAGAGCAGCCGAGGCCAGCGCCAGGGTGTACACCCCGGAGCCGACGTCCTGCCAGCTGATCGGGAAGGGCCGGAACGGCAGGTCGTGCGAGAACGCCCCCGTCGCACCGGTGACCCGCAGGATCGAGTTCCAGCAGAGCGGCGCCAGCAGGGCGGACCCGGCGGCGGTGGCGAGGACCGCCCGGTTCCGGTCCCGCGCGGCGAAGGCCACCAGCAGGGCGGCCACAACGGCCGACAGCACCGCCCCGTAGGTCATCGCGATCAGGCTCATCCACGCCCCCGTCCGGCCGCCCGGTTCGCGGCACGCCTCGTGACCTCCCTGGCAGCAGCACTCCCGGGAAGGTCTGGCCGCCCGGGGGCAGCAGTGTGGCCATGGTGACAAGGGCAGGGGGTGGTGGCGACTTGAGCGACAGTGGTGGCCGGAGCGCACCGGGCAACGTCCGACCGCCCCTCGCCATCGCCTCGTCGTCCGCGCCCAACCCACCCTCGGCGTCCTTCAACTCCTCGGGCTCTCACTCGACTTCCTCAGGACGCTGACCATCCTTGCCCCCTCGGAATGACACCGGACGACACCCTTCTCGTCCGGAACCATTTCCCGTTCCCCAGACAGTAAGCGCTTTCATAACTGGTGTCGGCGCGTTCCCCGACGCGCCTGGGACGGCGGCGCGCCTGGCCAGGTCATCGGTCTCTTGACTTTGATCCGCGACATCGAGATTCTCCCCGAGATAGCGCTTTCTCAACTGCCCCCCGCGCCTTTCGGAGGAGCCGTCGATGTCCCCTCTGCCCACCAGCCCATCCCCTCGGTCCGGCACGCCGCAGACCGACCTCACCTGCGGTCACCGCTCCCCCGCGACCGAGCCAGGCCCCTCCGCACGTCGCCGGTACACGGCGCTCGGGGCACTCGTGGCCGCGGGCGCGCTGCTGCTGCCCGGAACGGCGGCTCTCGCTGCCGGGTCCGGCTCGGGCGCCACCGCCGGCACGACCTCTACCACCGGCACGACCTCCACCGCGGGTGCAGCCCGCACCGCAGGCGTGAAGTACTACACGCCGCCGGCTGACCCCGGTGCCATCGCCCAGATCGCAGCCCTGCGGCGCGCCCACCGGAACGCCGACGCGGCCGCGATCTCGGCCATGGTGAAGACGCCACAGGCCTCGTGGCTCACCGGCGGCACACCCGCCCAGGTTCGCGACCAGGCCCGCAAGATCGTGCGCGAGGCGGCGGAGGAACACCAGGTTCCGGTGCTGGTGGCCTACAACCTGCCGTTCCGTGACTGCTCCCAGTACAGCTCGGGCGGAGCGGCGAACACCACCGACTACCTGGCCTGGATCGACGGCCTCGCCGCCGGCATCGGCAAGCAGCAGGCCGTGCTGATCGTCGAGCCCGACGGTCTGGGGATCATCCCGTTCTACCAGCCGCTGTACGGCTCGATGGACTGGTGCCAGCCGAAGGACGCCCAAGGGCAGCCGATGCCCGGAGCCAACCCCACCGAGCGGTTCAAGGCCGTGAACGGCGCCGTCGACAAGCTGCGGGCCCTGCCCGGAGCCAAGGTCTACATCGACGGCACCAACAGTGCGTGGCTCAGTCCCGGTGAGATCACCGACCGGCTGATGAAGGCGGGCGTCCAGCGCGCGGACGGCTTCTTCCTCAACGTGTCCAACTACCGGACGACGGAGGAGTCGAACCACTACGGCGGCTGGATCTCCAGCTGCCTCACCGCCGTCACGAACGGCGCCGGCTGGGCGATCGACCACCCGGGATGGTGCCCGAGCCAGTACTCCGGCAGCAGCGTGGACTACAGCCCGGCGCATGTGGCCGACGTGGACGCCCAGTACGTCGGAATGCTCGGCGGCGCGACCCCCACGACCCGCTACATCGTCGACACCAGCCGCAACGGCAAGGGCGGCAACGACATGAGCGCCTACGCGGCTGCGCCGTACAACCAGCCGGCCGACGTGGTCGCCGGCCTGAAGGCCGCCAACTGGTGCAACCCGCCGGGCGCCGGACTCGGCCTCCGGACGACGTCGAACACGGGCGTGGCCCTGGCCGCCGCCTACCTGTGGATCAAGACCCCGGGCCAGTCGGACGGGTCCTGTGACAGCGCGGGCAGTGCCCGGCCGTGGGACTACTCCGCCTACAACCCGTGGGGGCTGACGGATCCCGTCAAGCAGAGCCACTTCGACCCGCTGTGGGGGATGGTCGACCCCGCTGCCGGTGCGTGGTTCCCGCAGCAGGCCCTGGAACTGGCCCACCTGGCCGAGCCGCCGTTGGCGACCAAGGACCACTGAGCCGGCCCAGGACCACTGAGCAGGGTTCCGGTCCCTGCCCCGGCTCACCCCGGGGCAGGGACCGGACTCGCGTGTGGCGGGCGCGCACCGGCAGGCGCCCCCCCGCGCGGCGGTTCAGCTGGTGGAGCTGTGGTTCGAGTGGCGGAGCTGTGGTTCAGGTGGCAGAGCTGTCGGGGAGCCGGACGCTGAACGTGGTGCCCGCGCCGGGCACGCTGTCGAACGTGATCGTGCCACCGTGCCTGTCGTGGACGAGGGTGTGCGCCAGGGCGAGACCCTGCCCGGTGCCCTCGCCCACCTCCTTGGTGGTGAAGAACTGGTCGAAGACCCGGTCGGCGATCTCGGGGGGAATACCCGTACCGGTGTCCTGGACCTGGACCAGGACACCGCCCCGCTCCACCCGGGTGCGCACGGTCAGGGTCCCCCGGGCACCCGTGGCGGCCTGCTGGTCACGCATCGCGTGGGCGGCGTTGATCACCAGGTTGAGCAGGACCTGGTTGATGTCGCTGATGTCGCACCACACCTGCGGCAGGTCCGGATCGAGCTCCAGACGGACCTCGGCGACCGCCTTGATCTCGCTGGTGGCCACGACGAGCGTGTTGCGGACCGCTTCGTTGAGGTCGGCGTAGGACTTGCCCTGACGTCCCGGATGCCCGAAGGCCTTCATGGCGCGCACGATCGTCGCCACGCGGGTGACCCCGGCCATCGAATCCTGCAGAGCCTGCGGGATCTCCTCGCACAGGTCCTCCAGGTCGGTGCCGGCGGGTACGGCCGATCCCGCGGCAGCGGTCCGCGTGACCTCGGTGAGCTGCGCGCAGGCGTCGATGAGGAAGCGCAGGTTGTCCCCGACGAACTGGATCGGCGTGTTGATCTCGTGGGCGATGCCGGAGGCCAGCTGCCCGACCGACTCCAGCTTCTGGGCGTGCCGCAGCTCGTTCTCGAGCCGATGGAGATCGGTGACGTCGCGCAGGCGCAGCACCACCCCGCCCACGGCCGGGTCGGCGGTGAGATCGGTGATCGAGACCTGCGCCCAGCGCTGCGGCCCGCCCACCGGCGAGATGCGGCATTCCAGCAGCCCCCCGTCGCCCGCCGGGACACCTTGGATCCGGCCGAGGAGGACCGCCTGATCGTCGGCGGGCAGGAACGCGCCGAGGCCGGCTCCGCGCAGGGCCTTCCCGGCGACCCCGAACAGCTCGGCCGCCGACGAGGAGGCGTAGGTGATAGCGGCGCTGCGGTCACAGACCAGGGTGACGTCGGCCGAGTGCTGGACCAGGGAGCGGAACCGTTCGGCCATCGCGTTCTCCAGGCTGATCGCGAGCTGACCCGCCGTCAGCCGCACCGCCTCCAGGCGATTGGCGGAGAAGGCTCCCTGGTACAACCGGTTCTCCAGCACCAGCATCGCCCGCCGGACCCCGTTGGTGAGCACGGGAACGACGAGCATGGAGCACCGCTGCAGGCCGGCCAGGTACGGATCGTCGGTGAACCGCTCGTCGTGCGCGGCGTCGTGGACCAGCAACGGCTCCCCGGTCCGTTCGGCATACCGGAACACCGACAGCGGCAACAGGTCCCCGGCCTGGTCGATGTCCACGGCCGTGCCGGTGCCGGCCGCCGCCCCGGCCCGCTCCCGGTCCTGCGGGCGGAAGACGAACCAGCCCGAGGAGCTGTCCTGCCGCAGCGCCAACTGGATCCCGGTGGCACCGGTCATCTCGGTCAGGACGCTCACCACGGTGCGACGCAACTGGTCCAGGGACATCCGCGAGCTGAGTGCCTGGGACGCCTTGAGCACGCCGAGCAGGTCCAGGGCGTCCTGACCGGTCACCAGGCTGACCCCGCTGCTGTGATGGCTGAACGTCTCCCCGGTCGCCGGCGGGCCGCCGCCCGGGACACGGCCCTGGAGGAACGGGAACTCCCTCTCCAGCAGGTGGACCTTGCCGACGGCGCCCCACTGGGCGTAGGCGTCGTGCGCCTCCTCCAGCAGGCTGCGACCGGCACTTTCCAGCCCCTGCTGCAGGTGGAAGCGCGCCGCCCGCTCGGTGATCAGGCCGGTCTGCCAGGTCCGTGACGTGGCCCGGCAGCGACCCAGCGCGCTGTCGAACGCCAGCGCGGCCGCCCACCGGTCATCCCCCGACCAGGCCTGCTCGGCGCGCGCCCAGGCGTCGAGGTGCGCGTAGTTGCCCGGGGCGTCGGCGGCCCGCCGGCCGAGCCAGTCCACCCGGCGCGCGAGTT
>DASTGO010000020.1:0-28023 GCA_035719045.1 Kineosporiaceae bacterium
CGGGCCGGGGTTTCCGCACCCACTCCTGACCCCAGCCGGGCCCACTCCTCCGCCCACCCACTCCGCGCCCACCCCTCCGCCCACCCACTCCGGGCCCACCCCTCCGGGCGCGGTGGCACATCGTGCCCGCCGGACGGGCACGGTGTGCCATCGTGCCCGCCGGACGTGGGAGCGATCCTCCACGCAGCCGCAGGCCTCGGCCGTCCGGAGGAGTTCCGCGGGCGGCCGTGTCCCGGGCTCAGCGGTGGGCCGCCGACGGGCCAGACTGCCGCCATGGGAGGGCATCCGATCGGCCAGCTCCTGCGTGCCGCGGCCGGGGGCTGCTTCCCGCCACCGGACGGCGACGTCGGCGTGGTCGACCCCTATCTGCCCGGGGTCGAGGCCGTGGTGGCGTTCACCGGACATGCGGTGGTGGCCACGCAGCTGCCGGCGGGGGAGCTGGAGCGGGCCGGGGCGGACGGGTTCGGCGGAGCCACCTCACCCCGGGTGGCCCTGCTGCTGGCCGGCCCGGACGGCGAGATCGACACCCTGGACGTCCTGCTCGTCGGGCACGGCACCGGGCGGACCGGACTGGGCGAGCTGTCCGTGGACGACGAGCATCCGCGGATCCGCCACGCGCGGCACTGGCGGGCCGACGTCAGCGTGCACGGGGACGAGCGCGGCCTGGTCACCGTCGGCCGCGGGGTGGGCGGGCTGCCGGAGCTGTCGCTGGAGGTGCCGCCGCAGCGTCGCAGGTCCGGGGCCGGGCGGTCCCTGCTGACCGACGCCCTGGGACTGGTCCCGGCGGGGGAGCCGGTGCTGGCGGCGGTCGCCCCCGGCAACGCGGCCTCGCTGCGGGCGGTGCTGGCCGCCGGGTTCGCGCCGGTCGGCTCGGTCCAGCTCATCCGCCCGGCCCGCTGACCGGCGGGACGGGTCTGCGCCGGCGCAGGTCTGCGCCTTCGCCGGTCTCAGCCGGCGCAGGCCCCGCCGCCGCAGCAGCCGCCCGCTGCCGGACCTGCCCCGCAGGCCGGCATCGGTGCGGGCGCCGGGCGGGAGCCGAGCCCGGTCACCGCGATGGTCGGCAGCAGGCGGACGGTGTCCTCGTGACCGTTCGGGCAGGGCGCGGGGTCGTCCGCCTGCGCCATCGGCCGCTTGATCTCGAAGGTGATGCCGCAGGCCCGGCAGCGGACGTCGTAGCTCGGCACGGGGTGTCCTCCTCGGGATCAGGGGTGGAGTGACCGTGATCACCAGGTCGGTTCACCAGAAATATCCGGATCGCGGCCAGGTGGGACCGGTGCACCCCTCCCATGATGCCTGGTACCTGATCGGGAACAGGTACGGTGGGCCGCCGTGCCCGATGCAACAGCGGGCGCGGCGACGGCGTCCACCGGCCATGAGCCTCGTCGACACCGGACCCGTGCTGCTGCCTCGGGCGTTGGTGTCCGCCCGTGGTCCCGTCGTGCGGGCAGGAGGGGGGACGATGGCCGGCGAGGCCGCGGCGGAGCAGTTCGTCTTCGCCGACTTCGCGGCCAGCCGGGGGCCGGCACTGGTCCGGCTGGCCCGGGGGCTGCTGCGCGATCCGTACCAGGCCGAGGACGTGGTCCAGGATGTGCTGGCGAAGGCCCTCGTCCAGTGGCACCGGGTGAGTGCGGCCGCCGACGTGGACGCCTACGTCCGCCGGATGGTCGTGAACGCCTGCACCTCCTGGTTCCGCCGGGCGGTCCGCCGCGAGTACGCCTTCGACAGTTCGACCCTGCCGGAGCGGCCGGTCGCCGACCCGTCCGGGGCGGTCACCGACCGGGATCGGGTGGTGGGCCTGCTGCGCCGCCTGCCCGCCCGGCAGCGGGCCGTCCTCGTGCTGCGGCACTACGAGGGGATGGCCGACGCCGAGATCGCCGCCCTGATGGGTACCAGCGAGGTCACGGTTCGCTCCAACGCCCACCGTGGCCTGGCGTCCCTGCGACGCTTCATGTCCGAGGACGAGCCGGCGGAGGCAGGACGGTGATCGGGATGGGAAGGCGCGGGCCCGGCCACCCGGGGCCGAGTGCCGGCCACTCCGGGGGCGAGGACCGGCTGGCGGCGCTGATCGCGCAGGGGCTGACCGACCAGGCCCAGCACCCGGTCGACGTCGAATCCCTCATCGTGGGGGCGCACACGGGTGCCCGGCGGATCCGCCGGCGCCGCACCGCCACCCGGATCGCCGCCGCGGCCGTGGTGATCGCGGCCGTGCCCGCCGGGCTGGACGTCACGCACCTGTTCGGTACGGGGGGTGCGTCCGTGACGGCTGTTTCGGGGTCCTCGGGCTTGAGCACCTTCAGCGGCTCGGTGGAGGCGGGCGGCCGGGGGGACACCTCCGGGGGTGATGCGGCCTCCGCCGGTGGTGACAGCCCGTTCGTGGCAGGGCCGTCCCCGTCGGGAACGGCCCTCGGCAGTACGCGGGCCAATGGCACCGGCCTGTCCCGGGACGGCACGGGCCAGGTGCTGATCCCTGATGCCGCCGTGCTGCAGGTCTCCGACGTGTCGGTGGTCCGGCTGCAGCCCGGTTCCGACAAGGACACTGTGAGCCCGGCCGGCCCGACCGCGAACCCGGTGTGCGCGCAGGCGTCCACCGCGGTCAGCGCCCCGGCCGGAGTCAGGCAGCTCGGCTACCGCTCGTCGTCCGGGACCGCGGCCTGGACGCTGACCACCCGGGTGCAGGTCCTGGCGGGAGGCGCGGCGGATGCCGAGCTGAACTGGCTGCGCCGTTCGATGGGGTACTGCGCCAGCGCGTTGCGGCTGAGCCGGGCTCCGGTGGCCGGTGTCCCCGGTGACGGGGTGGCGCTGGGCTACCAGGTGGGGGTCGGGTCCCAGCCGCATGCGGTGCTGGTCGTGGGCGTGGTCCGGCAGGGGAGGACCACGGCCTCGGTCGAGCTCGTGGTCCCGGCCTCGGCGGGTGGTGGCGACGAGGCACGGTCCCAGCTCGCCCTGGACCAGGCCCGGCACCTGCTCGCGCTGGCGGACCGCCGCTTGCTGTCCTCGGGGCTGGCGCCCTGCGCCGCCGCCGATCCCGCCCTGGCCTCCTGATCCGCCACCGGCTGACCCCGCCCCGCCCCGATGTGGGGGCCCGGTCAGACTGGTCCCATGCCGCGCAGCAACCGACCCCGTTCCGCCCGCCGGGGTGGGGCGCGGGGGCGTGGGCCGGTGGACGAGCCGGCTCCGCTGGACCTGGGCCGGGCCACCGCGGGCGGGTGGCGTACCGAGACCTTCCGCGGCGAGGACTGGGTGGTCCGGCCGGTGAGCGGGCCGAGGGCGGTCAAGGCGTACCGGTGCCCGGGCTGCGACCACGAGATCGCTCCCGGGGTCCCGCATGTGGTGGTGTGGCCGTTCGACGGCCCGGCCGGGGCGTCCGACGGGGTCACCGAGCGGCGGCACTGGCACACCCCGTGCTGGACGGCGCGCGACCGGCGCGGTCGTCGCTGAGTAGCCTTCGACGGGTGACCACCGAGCCCGTCGAACTCGCCGTCCGCCTTCCCGAGGACGCCGCCACCGGGGTGCCGCTGGTGCTGCTGCACGCCTTCCCCCTGGACTCCCGGATGTGGGAGCCGGTGGTGGTGTACCTGGCCGGGGCCGCCCGGGTGGTCCTGGTCGACCTGCCGGGCCTGGGCGCCAGCCCGCTGCCGTCAGCCGGGGCCCCGTCCCTGGACGCCGGCGCCGACGGGGTGGCGGCGGCGCTGGACCGGCTCGGGGTGCGCCGGGCCGTGGTGGCAGGGGTGTCGATGGGCGGCTACGTGGCGATGGCGCTGGCCCGCCGGCACGCCGACCGGATCGCCGGGCTCGCCCTGGTGGACACCAAGGCGGAGGCGGACGGGGAGGAAGCCCGGGCCAACCGGTTGCGGATGGCCGAGGCCGTCCTCGGCGAGACCGGGACCCGGGCGCTGGCCCCGATGCCGGACACTCTGCTCGGCCCGACCACGCACACCCGGCGGCCGGAACTGGTGCGGCTCGTGCGGGACCGGCTGGCGCAGGCCCCGCCCGCCGGGGTGGCCTGGTCGCAGCGGGCGATGGCGGCCCGGCCGGACTCCACCGCGGTGCTGGCCGGCCTGGCGGTGCCGTCCGCGGTCGTGGTGGGGGAGGAGGACGGGCTGGCCACCCCGGCGTCGGCGGCCGCCCTGACCGGCGTGCTGGCCGACGCGGTGCTCACCGTGATCCCCGGGGCGGGTCACCTCACCCCGCTGGAGGCGCCCCGGGCGGTCGCCGCCGCGCTGGTCGACCTCGTGGTGCGGACCCGTCCCTGACCGCCTGCCGCCACCGTCGCCCGGGGACGGATGGCGGACGCCCCGGGCGGGTGCCCGGGGCGTCCGGTGATGCGGATCCCTACTCGGACAAGGGATCCGCGGCTCTTCGGTGTTGCGGTGGTGCCCGTCCCGGGTGCCCGGATCAGGCGCGGTGGCCGCGGTAGTAGTCCCGCCAGACGAGCTTGTAGACGGGGACCAGCTTCGGGATCGAGCGCAGCCCCGGGATGAACGGGACGAGGATCAGCAGCAGCGACAGGACCATCATCAGCGCCCAGATGATCGCGTCGGCGTTGGCGCCCAGGGTGGAGTTGGCGTCGGTGAACCCTGGCAGCTGGTACCAGAACGTGTACAGCCACAGCCAGGCCTGACCCGGGTAGTTCCCGGTCTCGTTCATCATGCCCCACTGGTTGCCGTGCAGGTGCTGGCCGGCGGCGAAGTCGTCGAGGTACCCGGAGTCGCCCAGGAACAGCAACGGCTTGGTGTAGTTGGTCTGGAAGAAGCCGGTCGAGGAGTCCACGAGCTGGCTGTCCAACTGGCCGGCGGAGGCCAGCTGCGCCAGCGCATCGGTCATCACCGGCACGGGGCCGAAGTCCGGCGAGGCGGTCACCTTGGCCGGGTCGCCGTCCGGGGCCTTGCCGAGGGCATCGGCATAGGCGGAGGCCCACGTGGTCTGCTGGTCGGCGGCGGCGCCCTTCCACCGGTGGAGGGCATCGGTCAGCGCGCTGTTGCCGCTGATCGTGGACAGCGGCGTGACCACGAAGTCGTTCGGCGGGTCGACCGGGGTCCCGATCCCGGCCCACTTCTGCAGTTTGAGCGGGCCGAT
This sequence comes from Kineosporiaceae bacterium, assembly GCA_035719045.1. GTDB lineage: Bacteria > Actinomycetota > Actinomycetes > Actinomycetales > Kineosporiaceae > DASTGO01. Next base: position 5,077 of record DASTGO010000020.1, read on the forward strand.
CGACTGTCCGTCGCCGTTGGTGTTGTAGGGAGCCCCGTAGCCGGCGCTGGTCGTGGTGCCGGCGAGTTCGCCGGTCGCGGTGGCGACGAAGTCGTTCCGGTCGGCGGTGGCCCACTGCTGCAGGGTCACGTTCTTCTCGTCGGGGGAGGAGAACAGCACCGCCAGGGCCGCGGTGAGCAGGGCGACCACGACCAGGGCGACGGTGAACTCCTTGGCCAGGTCGTACGGGCGCATCGGGCCGTGCCACCTGCCGGCCGGCGGGCGTGCGGGCCGGCGCTGCCTGCCCCGGAAGGCCGCGGCGGTCATCGGGAACCTCCTTGGGGCGCAACGGATTCCGGGGTTCCGTCATCGGCGATGCCGATCGGTGGGACGACCCCGCGGACCCGGACCAGGATCACGTGCAGGACGACGATCACCCCGACGGCCAGGGGCAGCAGGGCGATGTGCCACAGCAGCATCTGCCCGACGTCCAGGACGTTCCAGAAGGCGCCGGCACCGGTGGCGTTGATGCCGTCCTTGGCCTCCGAGGCGATCCACTGCGAGTCGACGTTGGTCTGGACCAGATAGCCGGTGAAGGCGGTGGCGATGGACACCAGGAAGGTGATCGCCCCGGTCATCCAGGTCAGCGCCCGCCGCCCGCGCCAGGCGGCCATGAAGAACTTGCCCCACAGGTGGATGACCATGAAGAAGAAGAACAGCTCCACGCTCCACAGGTGGAGGCTGTTGAGGAAGTGTCCCAGGGCGTTGGTGTGCCACCAGGAGGGGCCGCCGAGGGCGATCAGCGCGCCGGACAGCAGCACGACGATCAGGGCGGCGAGGGTGGCGACGCCGAAGACGTAGATCCACGAGGCGACGTAGGCGGGCTGCTCATCGGGCAGGAGTTGGCCGGGGGGAACGGCCTCCAGGGTGCGTGCGCGCAGCCGGGCGGTCCAGTTTCCGGCCCCGGCGCCGGCGGTCGAGGTGCTCATCGGGGGCCGCCCTCCTCCGGGGTCGCGTCGTCGGCAGGCCGGCGCGGGGTGTGGGTGGGGGCGGTCCCGGAGTGACCGGGGAACGGCAGCACCAGGGCAAGGGCGAAGACGAGGATCATCGAGAGGATCACGATCGTGTTGGCGTAGGAGATCTGGAGGATCCCCCACTGCAGGTAATGACCGTGACCCGACAGATCGACCACGGCGAGGTGGTCGGCGGTGAGCAGGCTGAGCATGGCGGTGGCCCTTCTCACGGGTCCCCGGATCGTGGAGGACGGCGCGTTCGCCGGGATCTACGACTGGTGGACCGGGTCGTGTGATCGCCTCGACGCTAAGATTGCTCACTCGCGCAAGTCGGAGGACTTATGTCCTCCCGGTGCGGGGGTCGGGCGGCCTTGGGGGTCCGCTGACCATCCGTTTACCGTTTAACTACTTTCGTGGAGGCTGCGCGGCCTGGTTACTGCCGGGCCTGCCGGGGGACCATGACCTCCTCGAGGATGAGCAGCACGCCCGCCGCGACCGGGATGGCCACCAGGGCGCCGACCATGCCGAGCAGGGACCCGCCGACCAGGGCCGCGATCACGGTGACCGCACCGGGGACGGCGACGGTCCGGGCCATGATCCGCGGGGAGATCACGTAGTTCTCCAGTTGCTGGTAGACGACGTAGTAGACCAGGGCGACCGCGGCCAGCTGCCAGGAGTCGAACAGGGCGACCAGGACCACCAGGCAGGCGCCGAGGGTGGCCCCGATCATCGGGATCAACCCGAGCAGGCCGACCGCGATCGACAGCACGAGCCGGTAGTCCAGGCCGAGGATCGTCAGCATGAGGTACGTGAGGACCGCGTTGATCGTCGCGACCGCCACCTGTCCGGCGATGTAGGCCCCGATCCGCCGGATGATCTCGTCCCCGAGCAGCCGCACCCGCTCGCGGCGCGAGGCGGGGACCAGACGGTAGGCGGCCTCCGTCATCGACTGTTTGGAGGCGAGGATGTACAGGGTCAGCACGAGGACGGTGAACGCGCTGAACGCCCCCGACACCACCGCCTTGCCGGCGCCGTAGACCCCGCCGAACAACTGCAGCCAGGTGTCCTGGTTGGTCAGCACCTTCTTGAGCTGGTCGGTGGCTGTCGAGATCACCCCGAAGTGCTGGTCCAGCCAGTGCACCGCCGAGGAGTTCTCGAACTCGGTGAGCAGCGCGGGCAGTTGGGTCCCGAACGCGCTGCCCTGGGAGACCAGGGTCGGCACGACGGCCGCCACGAACCCAGCGAACACCGCGATCACCCCGAGCACGACGGTGGTGACCGCCCAGCCCCGGCTCAGCCCGCGCCGCTGCAGCCAGGCCACCACGGGGTCCAGCCCGAGAGCGAGGAACAGCGCGACGAGCATCAGCGTGAGCACCTCGGTCAGCCGGCCGAGCATGGTCACCAGCCAGTAGGCGACCAGCACACCGATCGCGCCCATGAAGCCCACGTAGAACGGGTGGCTGCGGTTGACCGGCAGTCCGGGCACCCCGAAGGGGGAGCTCTCCCGGCGACGCTCGACCGCCCCGTCCTCGGGGGACCGGCTCTCGGGTGACGGGTTCCCCGGGGCGCCGTCCCGGGGAACCCCGGTCAGGACGTGTGCCGCGGCCACCTCACCGGTCGCCGACCCCGCCGCGGGACCGTCGCCCGCCTGCTCCTGGCCATCCATGCCGATCACCTTCCCCGTCTCGCCGTCCAAGCCTGCCAGGTCCCGCCCGGCACCGAGATCACGTCGGACGCTCCCGCGGGGTTCCTTGAGCCGTCCGGAACCGGCGAGACCCCGTCGCGCAAAACGCCGGCGGCGCCGGACCCTGCGAGAGGGTCCGGCGCCGCCGGACGGAGCTGCCGGAGCCGGGCTCAGCGAGCGTTGGCGGCCTCGGTGTCGGGGAGCACGATGGTCCGCTCCTCGGCCGCGATGGTGTCCGCGGTCTCCACGCTCGGCGCTGGGGCAGCCGGGGCCGGGACGGCCGCGGCTGCGGCCAGCTTGTCCAGGCCCGGCATGGCACCGAGCAGGTGGCGCAGCTGGTCGAGGTGACCGGTGATGCTGTCCCGCTGGCGGTTGAGGTCGTCCACCTGGCGCTGGGCGGCCCGGCGGCTGCGCTCCGCCTCGCTCTTGGCCTCCGACACGGTCTTGTCGGCGTGGGAGCGCGCCTCGGCGAGCACCTGGTCGGCGTTGCGGCGGGCCGTCGTGACGACCTGCTTGGCGTGCTCGTCGGCCTCCCGGCGGACCTGCTCGGCCTGCTCGACGGCCTTCGCGGCCCGCTGCTCGGCGGCGGCGGCCCGCTGCTCGGCCTCGGTGACCAGCTGGGTGGCCTGCGCGACCGCAGCCTCGTGCCGTTCGGCGTCGAGCCGCTCGGCCTCCTCGCGGCGGGCGGCCAGCTTGACCTCCAGGTCCGTGGTGAGCTGGTCGGCCTTCTTGCGGGCGTCCTCGAGCAGGGCGGCCGCCGTGGTCCGCAGTTCGTCGGCCTCGCGCTTGGCGGTCACCCGCAGGTCCTCGACCTCGCGCTTGACGTGCGCCCGCAGCTCGGTGACCTCGCGCTCGGCGGTGGCCCGCATCCGGGCCAGCTCCCGGTCCACGGTGGTCCGCTTCTCGGTGGTCTCGTGCTCGGTGACCGACTTGAGCTTGGCGGCCTCGCGCTCGGCGACGGCGAGCATCTCCTCCGCCTTGCGGGTGGCGGTGGCGGTGATCTCCGCCGCCTCGCTGCCCGCGACCCGGCGGATCTCCGCGCTCTCCCGCTGGGCGGCGCCGACCTGGTCGTTGGACTCCTTCTGCGCCGTGGCCCGGACCTGGGAGGCCTCCACCCGGGCCTGGGCGAGCATCTCCTCGGCGTCCTTGCTCGCCGCGGCGATCACGTCCCCGGCCTGCTCCTCGGCCAGGCGCAGGAGCTGCTCGATCCGGGCACCCAGGCCGCTGTAGGTCGGCCGCTCGGCCTCCCGCAGCTGGCGCTGGGCCTCCGCGGCCTCGCCCTGGAGCCTGGTGTTGCGGGTGTCGAGTTCCTCCACCCGGGCCCTGGCGTCCCGCACCGCCGCCTCGAGCGTGGAGATCCGCTCGTCGACCTGGGCGGGGTCGTACCCGCGCATGATCCTGCTGAAACCGTGCTGGCTCTGGTCGCCCGCCACTTCGCCGAACCTCCCTAGGCCCCCGCCCGGGGCCTACACGTCGCGGAACCGCATGATCGCCTTGAGGTGCCGATCCCGGAGATCGACATCCTCGACGCCCAGTCCATCCCCCGGAGCCAGGCAGAGTACCCCTACCTTGCCCTGGTGAGTGTTGCGATGGACGTCCAGCGCAGCCTGTGAGGCTAGCGCCAACGGGTACGCCTTGGACAGGGTGGGGTGGATCAGCCCGCGTGCGATCAGGTCGTTGGCCTGCCAGGCCTCCGAGTAGTTGGCGAAGTGGGAACCGATGATCCGCTTGAGGTTCATCCACAGGTAGCGGTTGTCGTACTGGTGCTCGTAACCGGATGTTGACGCGCAGGTCACGATCGTGCCGCCCCGGCGGGCCACGTAGGTGCTCGCGCCGAAGGTCTCCCGGCCGGGGTGCTCGAAGACGATGTCCACGTCGTAGCCGCCGGTCAGCTCGCGGATCTTGGCGCCGAGCCGCTTCCACTCCGACTGGTCCTGGGTGTGCGGGTCCTTCCAGAACCGGTAGCCCTCGGCGGCACGGTCGATCACCAGCTCGGCACCCATCCGGTGGCAGATGGTCGCCTTCTCCGGGGAGGAGACGACGCAGACCGGGGTCGCGCCCGCCGCCAGCGCCATCTGTGTCGCGTAGGAGCCGAGCCCGCCGGAGGCTCCCCAGATCAGCACCCGGTCCCCGAGTTTCAGGGCCGCCCCGTTCTTGGAGATCAGCTGCCGGTAGGCGGTGGAGTTCACCAGCCCCGGGGAGGCCGCCTCCTCCCAGGTCAGATGCCGGGGCTTGGGCATCAGCTGGTTGGCCTTGACCAGGGCGAGCTGGGCGAGACCGCCGAAGTTGGTCTCGAAGCCCCAGATCCGCTGCTCGGGGTCGAGCATCGTGTCGGCGTGGCCCTCGGGGCGTTCCAGTTCGACCGACAGGCAGTGCGCGACCACCTTGTCGCCGGGCTTCCAGGCGTGCACCCCCGGCCCTGCGCGCAGGACGACGCCCGACAGGTCGGACCCGACCACGTGGTAGGGCAGGTCGTGCCGCTTGGCCAGCGGGGAGGTCCGGCCGTACCGCTTGAGGAACTGGAAGGTCGGCACGGGTTCGAAGATCGAGGTCCACACCGTGTTGTAGTTGATCGCGCTGGCCATCACCGCGACCAGTGCCTCGCCCGGGCCGAGCTCCGGGGTGGCCACACCCTCCAGGTGCAGGCTCTTCCGGGGGTCCTTGTCCCGGCTGGGCATGCCCGCGAACATGTCCACCTCGTCGGCGTGGACCGTCACCGCCTGGTAGTGGTCGGGCACCCACAGTGCGGCGAAGTCCTCCGAGGAGGTGTCGGGGGACTGGATGGCGTCGAGGATGTGCTGCACCGGGGCCTCCCTGGACGGCGTCGTCGACCACGGCATCGTCTCCGACACCGGACGGGTCGGCGACACGGTCCGCAGGACGGGTCGAGCAGCGACGCTATCCAGGGGTCAACAGGCCGGGTACCCGCCTGTTCGTGACCTGGGTCACCCCGATTTGTGGTTGAGCGACGCCGCCCGCAGGGCACCTTCCCCTAGGTGGTGCCGGGGTCGGGCCGGGGGTGCGGGCGGCGTCGCGACGTCGATGCGGTGCGGGCGGTTCAGTGCGGGGCGGCGGCGGGCTCGACCAGCTCGACGAGCACCCCGCCGGCGTCCTTGGGGTGCACGAAGTTGACGCGGCTGCCGGCGGTGCCGCGCTTGGGGACCTCGTACAGCAGTCGCATCCCCCGCTCGCGCAGGGTGGCGGCGACGGCCTCGACGTCGCTCACCCGGTAGGCGACCTGCTGGAGGCCCGGCCCGTTGCGGTCCAGGAACTTGCCGATCGTCGACTCCGGGGTCAGCGGTGCCAGCAGTTGCACGCAGGAGCCGGAGTCGCCGACGGCCATCATCGCCTCGCGGACGCCCTGCTCCTCGTTGGTCTCCTCGTGCACCAGCCGCATCCCGAACACGTCGCGGTACTTCGCGATCGCCTCGTCGAGGTCCGGCACGGCCACGCCGACGTGGTCGATCGCGGTGAACAGTCCGGCGGGCAGGCCGCTCCCGGCGGTGGTCTCGTGGGTGGTCATGCCGCCCACGCTAGCCGCCCGTCCCCGGCGGACCCCGGTCGTCGGTCCCGGTCGCGGGCCGTCCGGTCTGCTCTCGGGTCGTCGGGTCCGTCGTGGTCGTCGGGGCTGGTCGGATAGCAGGGCTGGTCGGACGGCGGCCACCGCGGGGGCCGGTGCAGCGGCGGCGGGGAGAGGGTGGACCGAGGAAAGGGTGGATCGAGGAGAGGGCGGAGCGGGGGCGGGGCCGGTGCGGCGGCGGCGGGGACAGGGCGGGGGATGATGTGACGGCGGCCACATGTTCGCCCGTAGGGGGAGGGCGTGGCCCGGGTTACGGTTCGGGGACCGGCGGAGTCCTGGCTGGTGCCCGCGGCACGGTCCGCCCCGACAGCTGCAGTCCCGCCCCAACAGCTGCGTCCCGTCCGATCAGATCTGTCCCGCCCGTCAGACCCCGTCCCGCCTGCAGGTCGCGTTCCGCCCGCAGGTCGTGTTCTGCCCGTCGCGTCCCGCACTGTCCCGCCGGAAGCCGCCGCACCGACAGGCCGGACGCTGCCGTCCGATGTCCAGGAGGAAGTCCATGACCGAACCGACCACCGACCGCCGCACCTCCGTGATCGTGGCCGGGGCACGGACCCCGATGGGCCGGCTCCTCGGCTCGCTGAAGGACTTCTCCGGCGCCGACCTCGGCGGGTTCGCGATCAGGGGCGCCCTGGCCAAGGCCGGGATCAGCGGGGACGCCGTCGAGTACGTGATCATGGGGCAGGTGCTGCAGGCGGGCACCGGGCAGATCTCCGCCCGGCAGGCCGCGGTCAAGGGCGGCATCCCGCTGAGCGTCCCGTCCCTCACCGTCAACAAGGTGTGCCTGTCCGGCATCAACGCCATCGCGCTGGCCGACCAGCTCATCCGCAGCGGCGAGTACGACGTGGTCGTGGCCGGCGGCATGGAGTCGATGACCCAGGCCCCGCACCTGCTCACCGGATCCCGCGAGGGCTTCAAGTACGGCGACACCGCGCTGAAGGACTCCATGTCCCTGGACGGGCTGTGGGACGTCTTCACCGACCAGGCGATGGGTCTGCTGACCGACGCCGCGAACGCCGGTGACGTGGAGTTCGGCCGGGAGGAGCAGGACGCCTTCGCCGCCCGCTCCCACCAGCGGGCCGCCCAGGCCTGGAAGAACGGTGTGTTCGACGACGAGGTCGTGGCGGTGGAGATCCCGCAGCGCAAGGGCGACCCGGTCCAGTTCAAGAACGACGAGGGCGTGCGCGGGGACACCACCGTCGAGTCGCTGGCCAAGCTGCGCCCGGCGTTCCGCAGGGACGGCACGATCACCGCCGGCTCGGCCTCGCAGATCTCCGACGGAGCGGCAGCGGTGGTCGTGATGAGCAAGGCCAAGGCCGAGGAACTGGGCCTGAGCTGGCTGGCCGAGATCGGTGCGCACGGCTGGGTGGCAGGCCCGGACTCCACGCTGCAGGAGCAGCCGGCCAACGCGATCAAGGCGGCCGCGGCGAAGGAGGGCATCGCCGTCGCGGACCTCGACCTGGTCGAGATCAACGAGGCGTTCGCCGTCGTGGGCCTGGCGTCGACCAAGGTGCTCGGCATCGACCCCGAGATCGTCAACGTCAACGGCGGCGCGATCGCGATGGGCCACCCGCTGGGCATGTCCGGCGCGCGGATCGTGCTGCACCTGGCGCTGGAGCTGGCCCGCCGCGGTGGCGGGGTCGGCGCCGCGGCTCTGTGTGGTGGAGGGGGCCAGGGCGACGCGCTCATCGTCCGGGTGCCTGCCCGCGGCTGAGCCGGCACCGCCTGTCGCCGCTGCCGTGCCCGGTAGTTCCGGGCAGGGTGGCAGCCACCCCCCCGGGCACGGTGGCACATCGTGCCCGGGACAGGGCCGCGGGTTTCCCTGGCAGCCGGGTGCGGGAGGCTGGGACCGCAGCGGGACGGCAGGCGACGGCGACGAAGGGCGGGCAGCGGGCGTGGGCACCACAGGCTCGGGCATGACGGGTTCCGGCACGGCGGGTTGGTCCGGCGGACGGCAGGTCGACGTGGGCCGGCTGGTCGAGCAGGCGCGCGGGGGCTCGGCCCGGGCCGTCGCCCGGCTGGTCTCCCTGGTCGAGGACGCCCACCCGGCCCTGCGCGAGGTGATGGCGGCCCTCGCCCCGCACACCGGGCACGCCCGGGTGATCGGCCTGACCGGATCCCCCGGGGTGGGCAAGTCCACGACGACGTCTGCCCTGGTCAAGGCATTGCGAGCCGGTGGGGAGCGGGTCGGCGTACTCGCCGTCGACCCCTCGTCGCCGTTCTCCGGCGGCGCACTGCTCGGCGACCGGATCCGGATGCAGGACCATGCACTGGACCCCGGGGTGTTCATCCGGTCGATGGCCAGCCGTGGGCATCTCGGCGGGCTGTCCTGGGCGACTCCGCAGGCGTTGCGGGTGCTGGACGGGGCAGGCTTCGACGTGGTCCTCGTGGAGACCGTCGGGGTCGGGCAGAGCGAGGTCGAGGTGGCCGGGCTCGCCGACACCTGCATCGTCCTGCTCGCCCCCGGGATGGGGGACGGGATCCAGGCGGCCAAGGCCGGGATCCTGGAGATCGGCGACGTGTTCGTGGTCAACAAGGCCGACCGGGACGGTGCGGACCACACCGTGCGTGACCTGCGGCACATGATTACCTTCGGTGCGGAGACCCGGCATCCCGGGGACTGGCGCCCGCCGGTGCTCAAGACGGTCGCGGCCCGGGGCGAGGGCATCGACGAGGTGGTCGCGGCGCTGGCCGACCACCACCGCTGGGCCGGCGACGGCGGTCAGTTGCACCGTCGCCGGCACCGGCGGGCGGCCGGGGAGATCGAGGCGATCACGGTGACCGCGCTGCGGGAACGCCTGGGCGACCTGCGGGACGGCCACCTGCTCGATGATCTCGCCGCCGACGTCGCCGCCGGGCGTACCGACCCGTACACCGCCGCCGACCGGCTGCTGCGCGACCTCGGCGCCTGCGCTCCCGTCGCCTGAGAGCCCCGGTTGCCGGGTGGGCCGGCGATCGGGTTCGGGCAGCGGGCGATCGGGCTCGGGTGGGACCGGCCTGCGGGTCAGCCGTGCCGCAGCCGGTCAGGGAAGCCGGTCGTGGGCGCCGGAGGTGGCCACCCAGCGCAGCCCCGTCCCGCCGTCGCCCGCCCCGACCACCCGGTTGCCGCCGAGGCAGCGCGCCTCGAACAGGGCGGCGTCGGCGGCGATGACCAGGGTCTCCGGGTCGGGGCAGCGCAGCGGGTCGAGGACCGCCAGGCCGACGTTGGCAGTCAGGGGTGCCGCGTCCACGCCGAGTTGGCGGCGCAGCCCGTCGGTCGCCGTGAACGCGTCGTCCTGGCTGATCACGGGCATGATCAGGGCGAACGCGTCCCCGCCGATCCGGTACGCCGCCCAGCCGGAACCCGTCAGCCGGTGCAGGGCGGTGGCGGCCGCCAGCACCAGGGCGTCCCCGCGGCGGCGGCCCACGGTGGCGTTGACCGTCTCCAGGCCGTTGAGGTCCAGCAGGGCCAGGGTCAGCGGCAGGTCGTTGCGGCGGGCGTGCTCGACCTGGATCCGCAGGTCCCGGCGGAAGGCGCGGCGCGAGCCGAGTCCGGTCAGGTCGTCGGTCGCCGCCGCCCACAGGGCCCGGTCATGCCGGCGCACCAGCCGCCGGCCGCCGGTGAGGAACACCAGGCCGGTGGTCGCTCCGGCGCCGAGCATCAGCGCGACACCGAGGGCACGCCACAGCTGTCCCGCCCGCTCACCGGCGGCGCGGTCGTCGAGGGTGACCGCGAGCGCCGCCGTCCGGTCCGGGAGCCGCAGCGGCACCCCGACCGTCAGCGTGCGGGCGGCCGGTCCGTCCTGGACGAGGGGGCCGTCACCGCGGGCGACCCGGATCAGCCGCCGTCCGTCGATCCCACCGGTCCCGGGCGGTCCGGTCCCCTTGCCCTCGGGACCCTGGTAGAGCAGGCTCCCGCGCCCGTCCACGACCAGGACGGACAGCACCTCGGGTTCGGCGGACAGCGAGGCCAGCACATCGGCCAGCCGGGTCCGGAGCCGGGCGTCCCGCTCCGCCTGCGGTTGCGTGCCGGTCGCGGACTCCGGTCCGGTACCGGTGGCGGCGGGGCCGGTGCGGGCCAGTTCGGTGGTCACCCCGGCGGCGTCCGAGGTCACCCGGGCGACGGTCTCCCGGCGGACCGCAGCGGCGGCCAGCCGGTCGGCGAGCACGGCCACCCCCGCCGCGGCCAGACAGGCGGCGAGCAGAACGGCCACACCCAACCGGGTCGCGAACGGCGCGGCCCGCTGCGCTCGTGGCACATCTGCCATCGGCCCTCCATGGCACTGGCGGAGGCGCCGCCTCCTGCGGCGCCATCCGTCCTGTCGGGCGCGGGCGGGCGGACATGAGGGTCCGGCCGGGTGATCCGCCCCCCTCCCGGCGGCTCCGGGACCGGTCCGCGGGGCGCGGGACTGGGGTATCGGGCGGCCGGACGGGCGCCGGGCAGGTCAGGGTGGTCCGGCAGGGGGCGGGGACAGGGCGTCGCGGGGCGGGCCGGGTAGGGTCGGGGGATGCTGGTGGCTTTCTCCGTCGCCCCGACCGGGGAGGGCGAGTCCGTGTCCCGGGCCGTGGCGGACGCCGTGCGGGTGGTCCGCGCGTCCGGCCTGCCGAACCGGACCGACGCCATGTTCACCACCATCGAGGGCGAGTGGGACGCGTGCATGGACGTCGTCCGGCAGGCCGTCGAGGCGGTGGGCCGGCACGGTGGCCGGGTCTCGCTGGTGCTCAAGGCCGACATCCGGCCCGGCCGCTCGGGTGAGCTGGAGGGCAAGGTCCAGCGGCTGGAGGCGGCCATCGCCCGTCCGGAGACCTCCGACTGAGCCGCGGGCCGGCAGCCGCCCCCAGCGGCGTCCACGGCGCCCAGGAACGGCGTCCCCGAGTTGAAGCCGTCATCGAGGAAAGGACTGCACTCGTGCCACGGCGCCTGATTCCCCTGATCGCCGCGGTCGTCGTGGCCGCGGCCGGCCTGGCCGGGATGGTCTACGGCGTGCTGCTCGCGACCAGCCTGGCCCCGCCCGCGACGACCACCGCCCGGCTCGCCCCGACCGGCGTCCCCGTCGTGGACACCGCCACCGGGGTACTCGACCTGAGCGGCCCCCGGGTCCGGATCGAGGCGGTGTCGCCCTCGGGCGGCCCGGTGTTCGTCGGGGTGGGCCGGGCCGACGACGTCACCGCCTACCTGCAGGACGTGTCCCGCAGCGAGGTCACCCGGGTGGCCGAGGACGGCACCACCACCCTCGCCCGGGCCGGGAGCAAGCCGTCGCTGCCGGACCCCGCCGGGGTCGACATCTGGGTGGCCGGCAACCGGGGCACCGGTTCGGCCGCCCTGGACTGGCCGGACACTCCCGGGCTGTACCGGGTCGTGGTGGCCGCGGACGGGTCGGCCCCGGCCCCCGCCCGGATCACGCTGCTGTGGGCCCGTGAGCACCGGACCACGGCCGCCCCCGCGGTGATCACCGTCGGGGCGCTGCTCCTGGTCGGCGGCCTGGTCGGGCTGATCGTGCTGCGTGGCCGGCGTCGCCCCGAACCCGGCGAGGACGCCGAGGAGACCGGTGACGGTCCCGGGGCGGCGCCCTTCCGCGGGCCCGCGCCGACCGCGGACGGACCGGGGCAGACCGCGGACGGACCGGGGCAGGCCGCGCCTGGGCCCGGGCAGACGGAGGACGGACCGGGGCAGACGGAGGACGGACCGGGGCAGACCGGGGCCGGACCGGGGCCGGTCGAGGACGAGACCCGGCTGATCCGGTTGCGCCCCGGCGACACCCCGGATCCGGCGGGCACCGTCCCGCGACCGAGCGCCCCGGCCCCGGACGACCCCGTCACCGGGCCGAGTGCCATCCCCGTCGACCCGCACGGACCGGTCACCTTCAGCGGCGGGCTGCCACTGGCCGGCCGACCCGGCCCGGATGCCCCGGGGACAGCGCCCGCCGACGACCCGGAGGTGCCGGCATGAGCCCGCGGAACCCGTCGATCCCGGTGGACGTGCCGAACTGGCCGAGCCGGCCCAGGCCGCTGAACCTCCGTAGGCCACGGAACACGCGGAACACGCTGAGCTCGCGCAGCCCGCTGGACTTCCGCGGACCTGCGCACCCCCGCCCGGCTGCCCGGACCGTCGCCCTGACCCTGGCAGCCGGGCTCGCCCTCGCCGGATGCGCCGGGACGGGCGGTGGCACGTCGGCCGTCGCCGACCCGGTCGGCGCGCATCCCGTGGTGGCCGGAGGACAGGCCCAGGGGGTCCTCGACCGGGTGCAGGCCGCGGCCGGAGCGGCGGCGAAGGCCCCGGATCCGGCGTCGCTCGGGCCGCGGGTGGTGGGTCCGGAGCAGACGGTCCTGGCAGCCGGGCTCAAGCTGCCCGCCGCCCAGCGCCCGGCGGGTCCGGCCGCCGACGTGGCCTGGCAGCGGCTGCTGGTTCCGTCCCGGTCCGGCTGGCCGCGGTGGTTCGTCGCGGCAGGCACCGCGACGGGACGGACCACGCCGGTGCTGTGGGTCCTGTCCTCCCAGGACGCCCGGACCCCGTACGGCCTGTGGGGCGAGCTGCTCATGTTGCCGGGCGCCCAACTGCCGGAGGTGGCCAAGGCCGGCGTCGGCGCCCCGGAACTGCCGCCGGATGCCACCGGACTGCTGGTCAGCCCGAAGGACGTCGCCGCCCGGTACGCCGACCTGCTCGCCAACGGGAATGCCAGCCCGTACGCGAAGACCTTCGCCCAGGACGCCTTCCGCGACCAGGTGCTGCGCAGGCTGGCCGGAGACCGGGTGCAGTTGCAGCAGTTGCAGGGCACGGCCACCGACGAGCATGCGGTGCAGGGGCAGCCCCTGGCGCTGCGGACCGCCGACGGCGGCGCCCTGGTGATCGTCGCGCTGACGGAGACCTACACCGCCAAGGTGTCCAGCAGTGCGGGGTCGGTGAAGGTGAACGATCCCCTGGTGGCGGCGCTGGCCGGTACCGGGTCGTTCAGCAATCAGCTGGTGCAGACCTCGGCGGAGCTGGTGGCCTTCACGGTCCCGCCCGCGTCGGCCGGTGGCCTGGTCCAGGTGATCGCCGCGGCGAAGGGCCACGTGTCCGCAGCCGCGTCCTGATCCGCCGTGTCCTGATCCACGCGGTGCGAGTCGTGCAAGGACTGCTCCGCCGCATACGGTTGACCCCGAGCAAATGACGGGACAACGCGCCGCCCGGTCCGGCAACTGCCGGGGGTGGGTGCCGTGAGAGGACGACGATGAGCAACCAGCCCGGACGGCCGGCGGCCCGGCCGTCGATCAACCTGCGGGGTGCGGTGGACCTGTCCGCCCTCGCCGCGAGCCGCCCGGCGGCCCCCGCGACCGCGGGAGGAGCATCGGCCGGCGGTTCGGCCCCGGTGATTGACGTCACCGAGGCGGACTTCGTCGTCGAGGTGGTGCAGCGGTCGACGACGGTGCCCGTGGTGGTGGACTTCTGGGCCAGTTGGTGCGGCCCCTGCAAGCAGCTGTCGCCGCTGCTGGAGCGGCTCGCCGTCGAGTACGGCGGCCGGTTCCTGCTGGCGAAGGTGGACGTCGACGCCAACCCGCAACTGCAGGCCGCGTTCCAGGTCCAGTCCATCCCGACGGTGTTCGCCGTGCTCAAGGGCCAGCCGGTGCCGCTGTTCGCCGGGGCGCAGCCGGAACCACAGGTGCGCCAGGTGCTGGAAGAGGTGCTGAGGGTCGCCCAGGCCAACGGTGTCACCGGGGTGTACACGCCGGCCGGGGGTGAGGCGAGTGAGGACGAGGACGTCGAGGCTCCGCTGCCGCCGCTGCACCAGAAGGCTTACGACGCCATCGAGAGCGGCGACTACCAGGCTGCCGTCGCGGCCTACGAGCAGGCGCTGCGGGAGAGTCCGGCGGACGATCTGGCCCGGGTCGGGCTCGCTCAGGTCAAGCTGTTGCAGCGGACCGACGGCGTGGACGTCAACGCCGCCCGGACCGCCGCCGCCGACCGTCCCCTCGACGTCGAGGCCCAGATCCTCGTCGCGGACATCGACCTGCTCGGCGGCCACGTCGAGGACGCCTTCGCCCGGCTGGTCGACACCGTGCGGGCCGCCTCCGGCGCCGAGCGCGATCGGGCCCGCTCGCACCTGCTCGAGCTGTTCGACGTCGTCGGGCCCGATGACCCCAGGGTCGGCAAGGCGCGGCTCGCCCTGGCCAACGCCCTGTTCTGACCGAGCCCGGCCCGGGGCCGGGAGTTCGGGCCTCCGGGCCGGCCCCGGGGGCACAGGTCCCCCGGTGCCGGGGCATGGGGGTACTGGGTCACCCCGGTGCCGGGCCCGGGCCTCGGGCCGGCGCAGTCAGCGCGGTCCCATCCGGATGGCACCGTCGAGGCGGATCGTCTCCCCGTTGAGCATCGGGTTGTCGATGATGTGCCGGACCAGCAGGGCGTATTCGCGGGGGTCGCCCAGCCGGCTCGGATGCGGGACCTGGGCGCCCAGCGACTCCTGGACCGGCTCCGGCAGGCCCTGCAGCATCGGGGTGGCGAAGATGCCGGGCGCGATGGTCATCACCCGGATCAGCTTGTCGGCCAGGTCCCGGGCCGTGCAGACGGTCAGGCCGACGATGCCGGCCTTGCTCGCCGCATAGGCCGCCTGCCCGATCTGCCCCTCGAACGCCGCCACCGATGCGGTGTTGACGATGACGCCGCGCTCGCCGCCGGTCGGGTCGGTGGCCGCGATCCGTTGGGCGGCCAGGCGGATCACGTTGAACGTGCCGATCAGGTTGACGTCGATGACGGCGCGGAAGTCCTCCAGCGGCAGCGGTCCCTGCTTGCCGAGCACCCGTCCGGCGGTGCCGACCCCGGCGCAGTTGACCGCGATCCGCAGCGTGCCCAAGCCCTCCGCGGCGTCGAGGGCTGCGGTCACCTGCTCGGAGTCCGTGACATCGGTCGGCACGAACACGGCCCGCTCGCCGAGTTCGGCGGCCAGTTCCTTGCCGGGGGAGCGGGGCAGGTCAGCGAGCACGACACCCGCCCCGTCGGCGTGCAGCCGCCGTGCGGTGGCTGCCCCCAGACCCGATCCGCCGCCGGTGACCAGGGCCACAGCGCCTGCCAGCTCCATACTGTCCGCCTTTCTCGTCGGTCGTCACCTCCTTCTACCTGCTGATCATGCCCGCCCGCACCCGGTGCTGCATGGCGCGGCGCCCGCGGGCATGGCAGGCGGGCAGCCGGGAGAGCAGGTCGGGCGACAGGCTCAGAGGCGCTCGATGACCATCGCGTTCGCCATGCCGCCGCCCTCGCAGATCGCGACCAGCCCGGTCCGCCCGCCGGTGCCCTCCAGCACCCGGAGCAGGGTCGAGACCAGCTTGGTCCCGGTACCGCCCAGCGGGTGGCCGATCGCGATCGCGCCACCACGGATGTTGAGCCGTTCAGGGTCGGCGTGCACGTCCCGCGCCCATGCCATCGGCACCGGGGCGAACGCCTCGTTGACCTCGTAGGCGTCGATCTGGTCGATGGTGAGACCGGCCTTCGCGAGCACCTTCTCGGTGGCCGGGATGACACCGGTCAGCATGAGCAGCGGGTCACTGCCGACGGCGGCGGTCGCCAGGATCCGGGCGCGCGGAGTCAGTCCCAGCTGGGCCGCCCGCTCCTGCGACATCACCAGTGCGGCCGAGGCGCCGTCGGTGAGCGGCGAGGAGTTGCCGGCCGTGATGCACCAGCCGATCTCCGGGAACCGGGCGGCCAGCTCGTCGCTGCGGAACGCGGCGTTCAGCCCGGCCAGCTTCTCGACCGTCGTCCCGGGCCGGACCAGTTCGTCGGTGGCATGCCCGCCCACCGGGACGATCTCGTCGGCGAACAGGCCCTCCTTCTGCGCGGCCGCCGCCTTCTCGTGGGACGCGGCGGCGAACTCGTCGAGCTGTTCCCGGGTGAACCCCCAGCGGGCGGCGATCAGCTCGGCCGAGATCCCCTGGTCCACCAGGCCCTCGGGATAGCGGGCGTTCACCATCGGGCCGCGCGGGTCCTTGCCGACCAGGGAGGAGAACATCGGTGCACGACTCATCGACTCCACGCCACCGGCGATCACCACGTCCTGCACGCCGGAGATCACCAGTGCCGCGGCGAACTGCAGGGCCTGCAGGCTCGACCCGCACTGCCGGTCGATGGTCACGCCCGGCACGCTCTCGGGGAATCCGGCGGCGAGCACCGCGTTCCGGGTGACGTTGAAGGTCTGCTCGCCGGTCTGGGTGACGCAGCCACCGACCACGTCGTCGAGCGTGGCGGGGTCGAGGCCGGTCCGGTCGGCCAGTGCGCGCAGGGTGGTGGCGAACAGGTCCACCGGGTGGACCCCGGACAGCGCGCCGCCGGGCTTTCCCTTACCGGTCGCGGTGCGGACGGCGTCGACGATGACGGCGTGGGTCATGGCGGAACCCTCCCTGGGATCGGCCGTGCGGACGCGGCCACCACGGTCACGCTACCGGTGAGTAATCGGACCGGCGGCCCCGGTGGTGTGGTGGATCCGGCGTCCTCACGGCTTGACGGCGGGTGCGGGTTCAGGAAGTCCGAAGTCGGGCGGCGTGTCCTATAGCGCTCCGTAGTTGTGTCGACACCGAACGTGCAGAATGACCCAGGTGACGAGCAAGGTCGAGATGACACGACCCGCCGATCGCCGGAGAACTTCCGCGGGGATCGGATCCGCAGGGGGAGCGGTCGATCCGCTGCCGGGGCTCGGACCACTCGGCTCGCTACCCGCACCGTCGGCCTCCCTCGACGGCGCGATCGTCCTCGGCGACCCCGCGACCACCCCGGACGCCCTGGTCCTCGGTGAACCCGGCCCGCTCGGCAGTGCCGTACCCGTACCGGCCCTGGGGCGGCGGGCCAGGGTGCCTGCGGCGGCCCTGGCGGCAACCGCCGTCGCCGGTACCCGGGTGGCCCAGCGGCCCGGCGGCCACCTGGCGCCCCACGACGCCGACACCGCAGGCCAGACCGCGGTGCGCGAGCCGGGTGACCTTCTCGACCTCGACCTGTCCGCCGATCGGGACGCCTGCCTGGGTGACCCCTTCGGAGAGGGGGCGGACGACGACCTGGGCCGCGGGCCCGGCGACGTCCCCCGCCTGGAGTGGACCTGGCCGCTGCGGATGGTCAACCCGGTGCGCAGTCACGGCTGGGGTTCGGCCAGTGGGCTGGCAGGGGTGCAACGCCGGCCGGCCGGGCGGCGGCCGGAGGCAGAACTGTGGATCGGGGCCCATCCGGTGGCGTCCTCGGCCCTGGTGGACTCCGAAGGCCGTGAGGTCCCGCTGCTCGAGGCCGTGGACTGTGACCCCGAGGGGTTGCTCGGGCGCCCGCACCGCAACCGCTTCGGTGCCCGGTTGCCCTTCCTGCTCAAGGTGATCGCGGTCGAGCGGGCGATGGCCGTGCAGGTGCACCCGGTACGCCGTCAGGCCGCCGAGGGTTTCGCCCGGCAGGAGGCCGCCGGGATCCCGCTGCGCTCGGCTGCGCGCACCTTCGTCGACCCGCACGCCAAGCCGGAACTGCTGCTGGCGCTGACCCCCTTCGACGCCCTGATCGGGCTGCGCGAGCCCCGCCACTGCGCCCGCCTCATCGAACTGCTGGATGTCGCGCCGCTGCTGCCGTTGCGCCGGGTGCTGGGGGCCGCGGCGGCGACCGGTCAGGGTGCCTCCCGGGAGGGCACCGTGGAAGCCCTGGTCCGGTTGGCCGCCTGGCCGTTCCGGCAGCGGGCCGTGCTGGCCGCCGGCGTGTCGGACGCCGCCCGCGCCGCCCTGGTCAACCCCGTGACCGCACACCGTCCGGACACCCGGACCGCGCTGGAATGGGTGATCCGGCTGGCCGATCAGCACCCCGGGGACCCACTGGTGCTCGCTCCGTTGTTCCTGGAGTACGTCCACCTGGAGCCCGGGCAGTCGGCGTTCGTGCCGCCCGGCGTCCTGCACACGTTCCTGCGCGGGGTGGCTCTGGAGGCGGCGGCCTCGTCGGCGAACGTGATCCGGGCCGGACTGACCCGCCGCCCGGTCGATCCCGAGGCGGTCCAGGCTGCGGTGGAGGTCGCCGCCCGCCCGCTGATCGGGGTCGGGGAGGAGCAGACCGGCCGGCATGAGACGACGCTGCTCGCTCCCGCGGAGGAGTTCCGGTTGAGCCGGATCGCCCTGGCCGGCACCGGTGTGGTCGCCCCGAGTCCGCGCCCGGCCGGACCGCAGATCATGCTCTGCCTCGACGGGGAGGTCGAGGTCGGGGTCGGCGCCCGGTTGGCGCACCTGTGCTCCGGGGAGTCGGCCTTCCTGGGGCCGCAGGCCCGGGATGTGGTGCTGAGCGGCGAGGGCACCGTCTACCGGATCACCGCGGGCGGCTGACCCCGCCAGTCGCTCGTCCGCCCAGTCGCTTGCCCGCCCAGCCCCCGGATGCCCGGCCGCGGGGGGCTGGCGACGAGCCCGGCCGTGGGCCCCGGAACGACATCGAGCCCGGTGGGACGACCCCCTGCAAGTCGTCCCACCGGGCTCGTGGCGACGCCGCTGGCCGACGTCGCGGGCTGTCCGGTGCCCACCGGATGAACGTCGTCACATGACTGTGCCCGGCGTTCGTGGCTCCGCAGCCCTCCTTTTGTCGCCGTCGGGTGGCTCCCCGGGAACGGCCGTCGCCCCGGTGTTCCGGCGGGGTCCCGGTTCGGGGTCGAGATCCGCTCGGCCTGGAGTCACGGTGCGTACCTTACTTATCTACGCTGAGTTGATGCCACTCATGCGGCGAGGCTTGTGCGGCGTGTCACTTTCGGTTGGGTGTGACTATTTGCGCACGTTGCGTTGATGACATTCCTTCGGGCCAGAGGTCCCGGCTGATCCCTGGGCGTCTGATCCGGGTTCAGCTGCGCCGGCAAGGGACGCCCGTCTGGGCCTATTCACGATGTGTGGCTATGGCCATACTAACCGTGACCATGGCGGCATCTGCCTGTCTGGGCGGGGAGGGAGCGGGAATGGACTGGTACTTGACGGCGGCGGCCGATGCGGTCGCGACCACCACAGCGGTGGCCGGTGGACCCGCACCCGAACCGGATCTGGCCCGCGAGCCTTCCGCGCGCTCCTCGGGTGCCCGGCACAGCGCTCCGGGAGGGGATCCGCGACGGCTCGACCTGGCGATCGCCCGGGTGATCGAACAGCAGGCGGAGAGCGTGCTGGCCGGCGTCCAGGTAGCGGCCCTGTATGACGCCGGGGACCCGCTCGGCTACGGGGCGGTCCTGCCCGGTGGGTGCCCGTCCTGGCTGGCGGCGGACCTGGACCTACTGGTCCAGATGGTGCGCCTGTCGGCCGCCGCGGGTGTGGTGCTCGCGCACGGCGTCGCCGGGGCGCCGCCCGTCAGCCTCACCGATCCCGGGGCGCATCTGGCGGCCAGTCGGGCGTGCTACCGGGAGGTCATCGACGTGCTCAGCCGAATGAGCATCGCCGACGAGGTCTCCACCGGGTGCCGCGACGAGGCGCTGCGGCTGCTGCGCCAGGTCGAGCGGCGGGTGCACCACCTCGACGAGACCCATCCCGGGATGGCTGAGCGCCCTGTGACACGCAGCGCGGGCGGCTATGAGCGGGAGCGTGAGTACATCCCGGGCGAACTGCTGGGCTGATGTCGTCGCTGGGCTGACGTCGTCGTGGGCCTGCCCGGAACCCGGGTCGCCCGTGCCGCCCTCGGGGGGTGGTGCGGGCGACCCGCTGTCCGCACCGCTCCTGCCGGGGGATGTCCGGGACCGCGCCGGCCGACGCGCCCTGGGCCCTGGTGGGGGAGCTGGGAGGGCCGTCACTGACGGCGGTCCGCCGCCAGGTCGAGGGGAGACATGACGGCGGACCGCAGTGTCCGCGTCCACCGGTGACGGACCGGACCGCCCGTCACCGGACCCGAAGGAGCGCGGAGGTCTCGAGACGGCTCCAGCCGAAATGACTACGACTTGGAGCTACCTCGCTACCAATAGTGGAGAGAGTAGCCCGTTTGATCGCCTTGTGTGCCGGTTTCGTGACCTTCTGCTGCCCCAGGTGGAGGGTTGCCTCCAGGTGGGCGCGGGCGTTCGGTTGCCGGTCGGGCAGGGGGCGCGCTGCAGATCAGGCCGGGCGTCCGGCGGGCCGGGAGGCCAGGGTCCGGGCCAGGCCGAGGGCGCGGTCCAGGGCGTCGGCGGCGGGCTCGCGGCGGGGCTCGCCGGCGTGGCGGTCGAGGGCGGCCACAAAGGCGTCCGGATTGGGCTCCCGGGCGGCCAGGCCCGCGTCGACGACGCAGCTGCCCAGACCCGAGACGTTCACGGCGTCGCCCGACAGGACGGCCGAGGGCCAGCCGGCCGGCAGCACGAACTCCTCACCCCGGTCGAACCAGCGCAGGGTGAGCAGCAGCGGGGCCAGCACCATCGGGTCGCCGGGGAAGGTCCGCGACAGCGTGACCACCCAGCGCATCGCGAGGGTGGTCTCGACCCGGGACATCACCCGGCGCCGCTGCAGTGCCTGGACAGCGGCCTCGCCGGCGGCGGTGGTCAGCTGGAGCCGGGCCTGTGCCGGCCAGCACAGCAGCGTGCTCAGTGCGGACACCGTGCCGAAGGTCCGGTCGCGTCTGGTCAGCCCGGGCCCGGCGGCGGCCATTGCGGCGCGCAGGGCGGTGAGCCGCCCGTACCCCAGGCAGTCCAGGAACTGTTCCGCGGTCACCGTGTCCCGGAGCCCGGCCAGCATCATGGTCGGCGTCACCGCATGCCAGATCTCGTTGCCGTACAACGGATCCGCCGGTTGTCCGCACGGGGCGCCCTGGCGCAGGGCCAGCACCGGGGGTGTGCCCGAGCCGACCACCCGCACCTGCAGCCGGCCCTCGCCGGGTTCCTGCAGATGTTTCCCCTGCGGCCTCGCCCCCACCGTCAGCGTCATGAGCGCACTCCCCGGCGTCTCGTCGTCAGCAGCCGGCGCAGGCCGTGCACCAGCACGGTGGCGTCGGTCCATGGTCCCCAGTTCTCCACATAGGCGGTGTCGTAGAGCACGCACTCCTCGGCCGGCGGGGTGCCCGTGCCCTCGGCCGCCGTCACCGGTGCCACCAGTCCGCCCCGCACCTGCAGCCGGTCCTCGTAGTGCGGCAGCATCCGGTGCAGCCGGGCCGCGGACTGCAGGGTCGCCGGAATCGGGCCCACCACCGACAACTGCCCGACCAGGACGTTCCACAGCGTGGGCAGCCGACCGAGCACGCAACGGCGCAGCAGCCGCCCCACCGGCCCCGGCCCCCGTCCCGGCCGCGCGGTGCGGAACCGCCACAGCAGCAGCGGCTCCCCGTCGCGGCCCACCCGGCGATGGCCGACCATGACCGGTCCCGGACCGCCCTCCAGCCGCACCGCCAGCGCGAGCACCGCCATCACCGGTGACGTCAGCAGCAGCGCCCCGCCGGCGACCAGCACGTCGAAGGTCCGCTTCAGCGCCCAGCGGGGACCCCGGCGGACCGCGCGGCGGACCCGGGTCAGCGGGATCGGCCCGGCGTGGTCCTGCCCGAGTGGGCGGCGTCCGAGCTCGAACAACCGGGGGACCGTGTAGACCTGTACGTCGTGGCCGAGCCGTCGCAGCGCCCGGGCGGTCAGGGCGTCGGAGCCTGCGCCGAACCCGACCACGACGGCCTGGATCCGCAGCCGCCGGACCACGTCCGGGAGCTCGTCGACGGATCCGAGATAGGTCCACCCGGCCGGACCGGCCGACAGCGGTGCGGGCAGATCGTCGACGTAGCCCAGCACCAGCAGGCCGTACTCCGGGAGGGATTCCAGCAGGTCGACGGCCTTGCCCGAGACCGTCCCGCCGCCCACCACCAGGGTCCGGCTCGCCGACCGCTGCTCCTGCCGGGTCCGGCGGATCAGGCCCAGCATCCCGGACCGGGCCACCAGTTGCGAGGCCACCCCCGCCAGCCCCAGCACGACCAGGGCGTTGCGGGCCGCCGGACCGGCCACCCGGTCGGCCGCCGCGACCACCGCCACCAGCGGTAGCCCGAGGCGGGGGGCGAGCGCGGGCAACTCCTCCCAGACCGACAGGCTGAGCCGCTGCCGGTACCCGTCACCCGCCGCGATCAGGAGCACCGTGGCGGTCCACAGTCCGGCCAGCCACAGCCGGACCCCACCGGTCATGGCCCGCATCAGGGGATCCCGGTCGAGGATCAGCCCGACGGTGAGATAGGACGTGAGCACGGCGAGGTCGCCGCCGAGCAACAGGCTGCTGACCGTGCCGGGACCGCCGGCGCCGGGCCAGGTCTTCGGCAGCCGGACGGTCCGGGTCCGGCTGCCGGGTCGCCGTCCGATCCGGTCGGGTGCCCCCGAGCGGGGGAGGCCCGGCTGATGCCCCGAAGCGGTTCTCACGTCTGACTCCCCGAGGGATCCGTGCGGAGGTGCTCGTCCGGATCGGTCCGATCCGCACAAAGCGCGACAGAGAGTGATTGAATCACAGCGCTCCGTATGCGGTCCGTGGAGTTCCGGGCGCATCGTCCGTATGCCCGAGGGGCCCGCCCACCGGTAGGCCGAGGCCCCGGTCCGCCTCGGGATCGACGCCCGGGAGTGCCGGGGCGGTCAGCGCGGGCGGCGTCGGGGCGGCGGCGGATCACCGGACCTGGATGGCAGGCGTCTGCTCTCGTCGGGCCTCCGGCTCAAGTCCTCCGCCCGGTTGTCGAAGGTGAGGTCGTGAGTGCGGTGTCCCTGCGCCGCGGACCGGGCCGGTCCGCGCTCTGGGTGCGCCACCGGGCCTGGCTGCTCCCCGGCGCGGGGGCGGCCGGTGCGGCCCTGCCCGCGCAGCTGCTC
>DASTGO010000021.1:0-3074 GCA_035719045.1 Kineosporiaceae bacterium
CGGTGATCAGAGCGGACCAGACACCGACCGGGGGCCGGGTGGCGCGGGGGGCGGCCAGGGGGGTCAGCCCGGCCCAGGTGGTCTGGTGGGCGTCCTGGATCCGGGCGAGTTGGTCGGGTGGGATCAGGTCGGGGCCGGCGGCGTGGGCGGCGTGCAGGGTCTGGTCGATGAACGCGCGGGCGAGCGCGGTCGTCGCGGCCGCCCCTGACTTGTGGTATTGACCGTCGACGCTGGGGGCCTGGGTGGTGATGGCGGCGGCGACCTGGGTGGCGATCTGAGCGGCGAGGTTGCGGTCGTGGGCCGGGCCGGACAGCGGTCCGGGGTCCTCGGTGGTGGCGTCGACGGTTGTGGTTTCGAGGTGCTGCCAGAGTGCGTGCAGGACGTCTCTGCCCCACTTCTGCCGGGCCTCGGCGAAGGGGTCGGGCTTGCCGGGGGCACTCCAGGTCAGGACGGACAGGGCCACGGCCGTGGGGAGCATGTCCGACAGGTGAGGGCTGTTGCGCCAGGCGGGCAGGGCGACCATTCCGCCCCACCCGACGGACTCCGGCGTCACCCCGCCGGCCTTCTCGCTGTATCGGTCGAGGCGCCGCCGCGGGGCGCCATACACCTCCTCGCCGGCACTCCCGAGCACCTTCAGAGTCTGCTGTCGCTCCTCCTGCGTGATCGGCCAGGACGCCGGGTCCGGGTGCTGCTGCCTCGCGTCCTGCGTGTCCGACAAGGTGTTGTGCCGGGCGGGGTTCTGCGGTGCGGGCTGGGTGAGGTGGCCGACGGTGGCAGCGGCCGCCGCTGGTACCGGGGAGGCGGTGCCGGGGGTGGCGGGGGCGGGCTGCTGTGGTGGTCGTGTGTGCTGGAGCCAGCTGTGCAGTGTGGTCCAGACCGTGGGGCCGGCGGTGGTGTCGACGGCGGTGACGAAGGTCGTGAGCTGTTCGGCCCAGCGGGTCTTGGAGGTACGGTCGCGTCTGCCGAAGAGGTCGGTGATCTCGGCCAGGGTCGCGTCATGGGCCCGCCGGACGTGTTCGACCAGGTCCGGGGCAAGGCCCGGGGCTGCCTGGACGGACGCCAGGGTGTGTTCGACGAAGGCCCGGGCCAGTCCCCCGGTCGGGAGGTAGCCGATACGGCCGTAGCTGAGGTTCTTCCCGCTGGCGGGGGCGATCTCGGTGATCTCGACGGCGGTGCGCCGTGCCAGGGCTGCGGGATCGGTGCGGTCCGCGTGGCCGGCCTGGTCCTCTGCCGTGGCTTCGAGGTTCCGCCACAGGGTCGCCAGGGCGATTCGCCCGTGCTCGTGGTGGAGTTCGCTCAGCCGCGGGTGGTCGGGCAGGCCCGGCGCCGGCCAGGGCAGCAGCGCCAGGGTCAGCACCGACGCGAAGGTCCCCTCGGCCGCCCACCGTGCCCGCCACGGCACCCACAACGGGTCACCGGCCTCGGCGCGCTTCCCCGACCAGCGGTCCAGATTCTGGCGGGCGTACTCGCGGCTGCGGAGTTCGAGCCCGGACGTGCTGATGATCCAGCGTGCCTGGGCATCTTCGTCCCAGCCCGGCTCCTGGGCGCGCTTCCTCTTGACACCACGTGTCGTCCCCGTCGAGGTCGTGGCCTGGAGCGGGGCGGTGGCCACGGCTTGCGCCGTCGGTTCGGTGTGCTCGCGGGTGCCGGTGTGGGACAGGACCTGTGTCGCAGGGGTGGTCCGGGCGGGGGCAGTGCCGGGGACGGCTGGCTCCGTGAGCCGGTTGTGCAGTGCGGTCCAGATCTGCGGTCCGGCGCTGGTGGTGATGTCGGTGACGAACTTGCTCACCAGGTCCGCCCACATCGCCGGGGAGTCCCTGTTGGCGTTGCCGGTGTGACCCAGCTTGAATGCGTCGTTGCGTGCGGTCTGGTACGCCGTGCGGACCGCGGTGACCTGGTCCGGGGTGAGGCCGGGGGCGGGGGTCTCGGCGGTGTGCAGGATCTGGTCGAGGAGGACATGAACCAGGGTCGAGGTCACCGCGATGCCCTGCGGGTAGTGCCGTTGGCCGGCGGCGCCACGGGGGGCGAGGATCGTGGCGGCTCGTTCGGCGGTGCGGGCGGGCGCGTGTTCGGGGTCGGCGTGGGCGTGTTCGCCCGGCTGGGTCGGGGCCGCGGGGCGGGCGTGATGCCAGACGGCGGCGAGCACGGTCCGCCCCCAGGCCTCCCGTGAGGCGGCATGGCGATCCGTAGCAGTGAGCGCCTGTCCGGCGGTCTTACGGGGCTTCTTCGGCAGCGTGACGAGGGCCAGCAGTTCGGGCAGGACGGACGCCAGCACGGGGGTGTCCCGCCACTGCCCGGCCCAGTCCACTGATGCAGGCGAGGACGTCTCACCCGCCGCTGCGGTCTTCGCCGGCCAGTAGCGGGAGAGCTCTGATCTCGGCGCCTCTTTGGCGCCGATACCGGCTTGGGTGAGGCGTTGGGCCACTGCTCTGCGCAGTTCCTTGCTGATCCGGGGCGGGTGGCTGGTGACCGACTGCTCGTCGTGGACCGGGGCGGCCTGTTCCGCAAGCCGGTTGTGCAGTGCGGTCCAGACCTGTGGCCCGGCACCGGCATCGACGTCGGTGACGAACCGGCTCACCGGGTCCGCCCACATCGCCGGGAAGTTCCTGTCGGCGTTGGAGTTGTGGCCCAACTTGGCCACGGCGTTGAGCGCGATCGTGTACGCCGTGTGGACACCGGTGATCTGGTCCGGGGTGAGGCCGGGGGTGGTCTCGGCGGCGTGCAGGGTCTGGTCGAGGAAGGCCTGGACCAGGGTCGAGGTCACCGTGACGCCCTGCTTGTTGTAGGCCGGTCCTCCGGGGGCACCTCGGGCGGTGAGGACGTCGGCGATCCGTGCGACCGCGCGGGCGGGGGCGTGTTCGGGGCCGGGGTGCGCGTGCTCGCCCGGCTGGGTCGGGTCGGTGCGGGCGGCGTGATGCCAGGCGGCGGCGAGCACGGGCTGCTGCCAGACCGGCCGTGCGGCGCGATAGACCTCGTTCTGGCGGGCGTTCTTGCCGGGTTGTTTCGGCAGCGCCGTGAGGGCCAGGAGTTCGGGCAGGACGGCCGCCAGTTCGGGGGTGTCCCGCCACTGCTGG
>DASTGO010000022.1:0-5867 GCA_035719045.1 Kineosporiaceae bacterium
GGGTCACCCGGTCAGGACCACCGGGGCAGGGTCACCCGGTCAGGACCACCGGGGCAGGGTCACCCGGTCAGGGCCGTCGGATCCTCGGCGGCGGTGCGTCAGTACCAGCCGGTGGCCCGGCTGTGCGCCCAGGCCTTGCACGGGGTGCCGTAGCGCGAGGCGATGTACGACAGTCCCCAGCGGATCTGGGTTGCCGGGTTGGTCTTCCAGTCCTTGCCTGCGCCGGCCATCTTGCGGCCGGGCAGGGCCTGCGGGATGCCGTATGCGCCGGAGGAGCGGTTCGTCGCCCGGAACTTCCAGCCGCTTTCCCGCTGCCACAACGCGTTCAGGCACTGCCACTGTCCCGACCAGCCGCGCTGGGCGAGCATCGCCTTGGCGGTGGCCTGCGCACCTGCGCTCGTGGCCGAAGCGGTGGCGGCGGGGGCGGCGTTCGCGGCGGGGGCGGAGGGAGTGACGGCGAGCACCGGCGTGACGTCGAGGGGCGTGGCCCAGGTCGGGGAGACGTCGATCGTCGTGGCCGCAACGGAAGCCGTGGCCGCCGTCGCGGTGACGGACTGCGGGCCGGTGGGCGCCAGGAACGCGGCGGCGAGGGCGAGTGCGACCAGACCGGTCCGCAGTCCGTGACGTCCTGTCCCTGCACCCGGACGGCGGCTGATCATCAGTCGCCGTCCCGGTCGCCGGACGGCCGGCGAGGTTCCCTCGGAGCGCATGCGGACAGGACGAAGCGAGCGTCGAAGCACGGATTCCCTTTCGCTGCCCGGCCTCACAGAACGCGGCCGGGTACCGGATGACCAAGAACGGGCTCGCCGGCACAGGCGCCGGCAGGCCCGCGGAATCCCGCGGACCAGGTCTGTGAGAGCCCCACCGCCCAGCCAGGGCGGCTGCACGCGATCCGGTGGACCCGCCGGGGCGTCGTCGCCTGCCGGTCGGACCGCGTGCCGTTACCGGGATCCACCATGGACAGAGCCACGGCGGGACGGCAAGGTCACCCGGATGCCAGTTCGCGCGAAACGGGGACAGACCGACCGCTGATGATTACCGTCCGTATAGGAAAGTGAAATAGAACACAGAGGCAGGCCGCTTTCGGCCGTGATCGACGGGGTCTTCGGAGACTGACCGTGACGGCCTCCAGGACCAGCCAGGCCGCTGCGAGGGTGGGTGGCGGGGGGTCGCGCAGGGGCGGGGAAGGCGGTCCGGGTACAGGCCCGGTGGCAGGGGCAGCTCATGCCGGGATCGGCCGGAGGAGACATTCGCCTCGTTCGCGGCCTTCGCCGGACAGTCGCCTGCCGGTTCTGCGACCGTGCTGGCGTGGCCGGTCCGGGGCTGCCCGTCAGGAGGGCGACACCATGCCCGTGCGCCAGAGTCCCTGTTTCGTGTGCGGTTGTCACTGCCAGGCGGGCGTCTGCGTGGACTGCCGTCGTCCGGTCGTCGACCGGCCGGGCCGGACCGGCGGGGGTCCCTCCTGTGCCGCCTGTCGCAGGGCTGCCGGGCAGACCGGGCCGGCAGCCGGAGCGGGACCACCGGGAACGGGGTGGCAGCCGGTCGCGGACGGCGTGGGCGCGACGGACTCCGGCGCCCGGTCCTGCGATCGCGGGGGCGCGGGCGCGCAGATCGCCATGGTCGTGTGGGCGAAACCGGCGACCTCCCGGTCCTGGGGGTCGGGTCTGGTCGCCCGGCGCGGCGGGATGCCCGGGGTGTCCGCCATTCTGCGGCCGGACGGCACGATGGTCCGGGAACGGCGGACGTTCTGGGGACGACGCACCTATGAGGTGGTGCACGATCCCGCCCACACCTACAGCCCGGCCGAGGTGGCGGACATGATCCGCCGGGGTCTGGAATACCTGCGTCTGCTGCGCCCCGACGGCAGTTGACGCGGCGGCGCGCCGACGGATCGAGGCAGCCGCCGGCCGTGCCGAAGGGACCCACGTGACCTTCCTCAGCATGTGTCGGCGGGTGGGGCTGATGACCCACCAGTTCAGCTACTGATCGGCCGACGCGCCCGGCCCGTACCGCGCTAGGGAAGTCCGCCGGTGACCGTCGCCGGTTTCGGGGGATCCGCGGCGGACGGCTGGGAGTGCGCGCCGCAGGCATGCGCGCCGCGCAGTGCCCGGATCGACGCGGGGCCCGTTGCCGGCGTGCTCGTCGGCTCGGCGTCCGGCAGGCGTCCCTCACTGAGCACCTGCCGGACCAGGCAGGCGGCCACCTCGCGGACCTTGCGGCGCTGTTGGCGGGACGTGGCCACCAACAGTTCGAAGGCTTCGTCGGGCCCGCAGCCGTGGCCGAGCATGAGCATGCCCTTGGCCTGTTCGATGACCAGACGGCTCTCCATCGCCTCGCGCAGTTGCGCGTTCTCCGTCATCACAGCGGCCAGGCGCTGGGCGAACTCCTGCCCCAGCACGGACGACTCGCCCGGCTGGAGCAGGTGGCGCAGCTCGGACTCCAGTTGGGCGCTGGTCCGGGCCAGTGAGGACACCATGTCGCGGACGGTGCCGAGGAGGCCCTCGACCCGCGTGATCTGCACCTGTTCGGCATCGCGGAACACACCCCCGGTGGACATGGCTTCAGGATGCCCTGCGAGTGAAGATCATGGGAACAAATGGTGCATTACAGCCACAATATCTCGGGGGATGGGGCGATTCGCGCCCGAACATGCCCTTACCGATCTTCAAATTGGGTGATATGTGCCGAAAATCCGATGCGGCCGATCTGTTGTGTGACTGCCGGGCACCCCGGGGGGCTGATCGGTGACCTTGAGCAGCGGCTCCATGCACAAAGAGCGCAAAACGGGTCTCATCGGGTCTAGACCGCTGGTACCGTCCTGTGCCAGAACAAGGGGCCGGTTGACCCGCCGCTAGTCCACGGCCGCGGGGAGGGACCAGGCCAGCCTCCCACCGCCCCGTTCGAGCGCGTCGCCGCGAGACCCGCCGCGACCACATCACCCGGGATGCCGTGCCGCTCGGCCCAGTGCCGGCCGTCGTGCGTTTCCCCCGGGACCTGCGCGACCGGTCTGCCCGCAGGGCTGCACCGGTGCAACCGCCTGCACGTCGTCGCGGACGACTGCTCCGTCCACCCGGGCACCGCGCCAGGCCGTTCCCTGCGGCCCTCCGGCGCCTGCCCGTGCCACCGTTCACCGCCGCTCGACGCCTTCGCGCGCCCCGGGGCGGGGGCCGGACCGTCTGGAAGGCCTCGCCATGACCCTCTTCGCAGAACCCGAATCCCGGGAGCAGGAGCCGACCCCAGGCTCCGCCGCGGGCCGGCATGCCGGCACCCTCCGGGTGCCCGATCACGGCCAGCTCGACCCCGTCGCCCACGACGCGCACCTGCGGGACGCCGACGCCGGCTGCCGCGGCCATGAGCTCGGACGCCTGCAACTCGCGCCTCCGGTGAACGCCACCGGACCCTCGCCCCGGGTGGCCCTGACCGTGGTCGTGCCCACCCGGGACGAGGTCGACAACGTGGCCGCCCTGCTGGAGCGGCTCGGCCCACCGCTGTCGGCGCTCGGGGCGGAGATCCTCTTCGTCGACGACAGCGACGACGACACCCCGGACGCGATCCGCACCGCGGCGGCTGTCTGCACGGTGCCGGTGCGGCTGCTGCACCGGCCGCCCGGATGCCGTCGCGGCGGGCTGAGCTCGGCCGTGGTGGCCGGGGCCCGGGTCGCCGCCGGTGACTGGGTGCTGGTCATGGACGCCGACCTGCAGCACCCGCCGGAGGACGCCGTCCGGCTGGGGCGGGCCGCGGTCGAGACGGACGCCGATGTCGTGATCGGCACCCGTTACGCCGGTGCCGGTTCCGGGGACGGCCTGGACGGCTGGGGACGCGGACTGGTGTCGTCGGCGGCCACCGCTGCCAGCCGGGCCGCCTTCCCTCGCTGTCTGGCCACCGTCAGCGACCCGATGAGCGGACTGTTCGCCTTCCGCCGCACGGCGATCGACCTGGACCGGCTGCACGCGATCGGGTTCAAGATCCTGCTGGAGATCCTGGTTCGGCACCCCTCCGCACGGGTGGCGGAGGTCGCGTACACCTTCGCGCCGCGGCATGCCGGGACGTCGAAGGCGACGGTCCGGGAGGGCATGGCCTTCGTCCGGCACCTGCTGCGACTGCGCCGCCACGTGCTGGCCCGGCAGCTCAACCGGGCACCGGTCACCCGGGCGCAGCGGATGCGGCAGGCGTGGCGGGGACTGGGATTCGGTCTGGTCGGGCTGTCCGGGTTGCTGGTGAACAGCCTCGCCTTCTGGTTCGGGCACAGTCCCGGTCACCTGCACACGGCCTTCGCGGCCGTGCTGGCTACCCAGGCGTCCACGTTGTGGAACTTCCTGCTGATCGACCTGGTGGTCTACCGCGGACCGAAGGGCGGCACCCGGGCCGGGCGGGGCCTGCGGTTCTGGCTGATGAACAACGCCCTGCTGCCGGCCCGGATCCCGGCTCTGGAACTGCTGATCGCCGCGGGAATCCAGATCGACGTGGCGAACGTGGTCACGCTGGTGCTGCTGTTCCTGCTGCGGTTCCTGGTCAGCGACCGGGTGATCTACGGGTCCCGGAGCGCTGCGGCGGCCCCCACTCGTGACCCGGTCCGCGTCCTGGTCGACTCGGCCGAGCCAGCGGCAGACGGAAGCCGGCGCCGGTCGCAGTACCTGACGTACCGCTACGACGTGGCGGGTGTGGTGACGATCGGTTCGCAGATCCCGTTGCCGGAGCTGGAGTTCTTCCGTGCGCAGTGGATCGCGGACGCCGATGTGGACATCGCGGTCCGGGTCGGGGACGTCGGGCGGAGGCGGCCGCGGCACCGGGCCACCATGACCCAGATCGAGGGCGGCACCGCGGGGGAGCCGGTGACCATCCGGTACGAGGAGCATCTCGGCCGCTGGGGCGCGAACTTCCGGGTCGAGCTCGGCGAGTCCGTGACGATCACGGTCGGCCCACTGCTGGCCCGCTCCCCGCATGTGGTCTACACGAACATCCTCGAGGCGCTGCTGCGGTTCGTGATGGTCTCGCGCGGCCGGATGCTGCTGCACTCCGCCTGCGTGGAGATCGGCGGTGTCGGGGTCATGCTGTCGGCCCTGACCGACACCGGGAAGACCGCGACCGTGCTGCGGCTGCTGCGCGAGCACGGCGGCAAGTTCCTCTCCGACGACATGACCCTGGTCGACGCCGAGGGCAACGCGGTCTGCTTCCCGAAACCGTTGACCATCAGCGCCCACACGCTGCGGGCGGTGCAGGCCGACGACCTGTCCCGGTCGGAGTGGCGACGGCTGCAGTTGCAGAGCCGGCTGCACTCCAAGGGTGGCCGCTCGTTCGCCATGGTGCTGGCCCGGTTCAACCTGCCGATCATGGGGATCAACGCGATCACCCAGATGCTGGTGCCACCGCCGAAGTACAGCGCCGACCGGCTGGTCTCCTGCCGGATGGGCAGCACGACCCGGGTCCGGGACCTGTTCATCATCGAGCGGGGAACACCCCGGCTGACCGATCTGGACCGGGCGGACACCCTGCGCCGGATGCTGACCAACACCGATGACGCCTACGGGTTCCCGCCCTTCCGCTACCTGGCTCCCGCGATCGTCATCGGTGGCCTCGGGTACCGGCAGTTGCGGGCCCGGGAGGAGCAGATCCTGCAGGGCTTCCTGGAGCAGGTGCGCACCCGGGTGGTCGCCTCGGACTGTTTCGGCTGGGCGGATGTGATCCCGCAGTTGCTCCAGCAGGAGTACGGCCTGGACCTGGACGGCCTCGACGGGTGGGATCCGGCGCTGGCCCCCGGCGGAGGCCGGCACGTCGCGCACGCCGCAGCCACACCGGTCCCCGCCGTCGTGGACCTGCGCCCGCTGCCCGACGAGTGGCCGCACTGGGCGGTGGCGTCGACGGGGGCC
>DASTGO010000023.1:0-23751 GCA_035719045.1 Kineosporiaceae bacterium
CTACACGCCGCACCAGGTCGTCGAGCAGATGGTTCGGCTCACCGAAGAAGCCCTCATCACTCGTCTCGGAAAGGAGACGGGGTTCCGGGACCCGGAGGTCCTCACGGTCGACCCTGCTATGGGCACGGGCACGTACCTCCAGACCATCCTGGAGCGGGTCGCGGAACAGGCGGCGGCTGTCCATGGGGAGGGGGTGAAGCAAGGCGTCGTGTCTCAGGTGTCCAGCCGCTTGGTCGGGTTCGAGCTGCAGATGGGCCCCTTCGCCGTCGCCGAATTGCGAACGGCAGATCTGCTCGCCTCTCACGGGGCGACGCCGCCACCCGGTGGTATGCGCCTGTACGTGACGGACACCTTGGATGACCCGCACGCTGCTGAAACCCAACTCGCCTCCGGTCTGCAGCTGATCGCCGCGTCTCGCCGCAAGGCGAACGAAGTCAAGGCCAAGGCGAACGTCACCGTGGTAATCGGCAACCCGCCGTACAAGGAACTGGCTGTCGGCGAAGGCGGCTGGGTCGAGAGCGGTGGCCATGAACACGGAAAGCGGACGCGCAGCATCCTGGAGGACTTCGTCGCCCCGGGCATCGGCCGCTTCAAGGCGAAGCTCAAGAACCACTACATCTACTTCTGGCGATGGGCGACCTGGAAGGTCTGGGAGTCCACGCGCAAGGACCCCGATGGAGATGCCGGCATCGTCTGCTTCATCTCCACCTCCGGATACCTGACGGGGCCGGCGTTCGTCGGCATGCGCGAGTACCTGCGCCGACATGCGAGCGAGGGGTGGATCATCGACCTCACGCCCGAAGGCCAGACCCCGGATGTTCCCACGCGGATCTTTCCCGGCGTTCGGCAGCCGCTGGCTATCGGGCTGTTCCTCCGGACTCCCGAAATGACGGGAGACGTGCCAGCCCGGATCCGGTATCGCACGGTCAGCGGGAGGCAAGAGGACAAGTTCGCGGCGTTGGGGGAGATGAGCCTGGACGACGACGGATGGCGGGACGTCAGAGATGGATGGACCGATCCCCTCACCCCGGCCGCCGAGAGCGCCTGGGACTCCTACCCGTCGCTCTCCGACCTCATGCCGTGGTACTCGCCCGGGGTCTTCCCCACCAGGACATGGGTCTATGGGCCGAACGCCGACACGCTCGTCAAGCGGTGGCAGACCCTCATCGGCGAGACCGATCCGAAGCTCAAGTCCGAGATGTTCAAGGAAGGCCGTGACGCCAACCTCGACAAGACCAAGGACCCGCTACCCGGGAGCGACACCCACCAGGCCACCCATGGTTCGGTGAAGTCGGATCACACGGCAAGTCAGTGTCCCGTACGAGTCGGTTACCGGTCGTTCGACCGGCAGTGGTTGCTGCCTGACAGCCGGCTCATGGACATGCCACGTAGGGATCTGTGGGCGGCTCGAATTGACGGCCAGGTGTTCGTCGTCGAACAGCACTCGAAGCCGATCAGTGACGGTCCTGGCCTCGTCTTCTCCGGACTCATTCCCGACTTCGACCACTTCAAGGGCAGCGGCGGCGGCCGGACGTTGCCGCTCCTCCATCCTGACGGCACAGCCAACCTCGCCAAGGGGCTGGCCAAGCAACTCGGGACAGCCCTGGAGCGGCCAGTGTCACCCGCGGATGTCCTCGCCTACGTCGCTGGACTCGTGTCCCACCCCGGCTACACGAAGACCTTCGCGGATGAGCTGACGACTCCCGGCATACGGGTGCCGCTCACAGGCGACGCTGACCTGTGGGAGCAGACAGTCGCCGTCGGAGAACAGGTCATCTGGCTTCACACCTACGGGGCCACCTTCACCGCTAGGGACAGACCCAAGGGCAACATTCGTTACCCCGCCGGCACTCTCACCCAGCCGCTCTCCCTGACGGCAATCACCGGCATGCCGGAGGCCCTTACGTACGACCAAGCACGAGAGGTCTTGCTGATCGGCGACGGTGAGTTCGGACCCGTCCGCAGGGAAGTGTGGGAGTACTCGGTCGGCGGGAAGAACGTCCTCAAGTCCTGGTTCAACTACCGGAAGCAGGATCCGGGCGGCAGGAGGACCTCACCCCTGGACCGGATCCACCCGACGACATGGGATCCGGACTGGACCATCGAGGCCATTGACCTGCTGACCGTCCTCACGCGGCTGACGGAGCTGGAGCCAGCACAGGCCGAGCTGCTGTCGAAGGTCCTTACCGGCCCGGTTCTCACTGCTGCGGACCTCGGCGCCTCAGGGGTTCGGTGGCCCACCGGGACCGCCGACCGAAAGCCCCGATACCCCATCTCGGCGCCGTCGCACGATCAGTCCGGTGATCAGCCCACGCTCGACATCTAAGGCCACTGTTGAGGGCCTCGCGGACCACGTGTGGACCACGGGCGTCCCGATGTCCGTTGAGTGCTGCGTCTTTGCAGGTGAGAGGCCGAATGGCGCTGTCGCCTTGGTTGCTCTGTAAAACCGTCGGCTCAGCCTACGTTGGTTCGAACCCAACACCCGCCACACCCAGCAGGAACGGCCCCTGACCAGCGGAAACGCCGGTCAGGGGCCGTTTCGTATGTGTCCAGCCGTCGACAGTTGTCGCGGCCCAAATGTGGCCCGCCACGGGGTATTCACGGGGTAGATCTTGGTCATCCGCGGGCCAGGTTGCGGCTGTCGAGCCAGGTCTCCACGAGCAGTTGGCGGCCCTCGTGCACGACGGCGAAGGTCACGCGCCCCCACCAGCCGTCGAAGGTCTTCTGCCACTCCAGGAGGAGCCCGGGCCACTTGCCGGGCCATCCGTCGGGATTGATCACCCAGCAGTGCCGGGCCTCCGGCTCCAGGAGCGATGAACTGTCGGATCTTCGCGGAACCCCTGGTGTCCCTGGGCCGATGAGGGGCCTTCGCGGCGGCCCCGCGTCGCAGGGGTCCCGGGTATCCCGTGTCCGTGCTCATCGACCACCTCCCCACCGCTACCGACAACCCCGCCTCCCCGACCCGCAGTCAGGCACCTTCCGACCACCGCCCCGTCATCGCCCGCTTCGTCGTCTGGCTTCGTCGCAAGCTGGTCGGGAGCCGTGGCCGGTTTTGGAGGCCCTACGATGCGGCGTCGTTGCCGTGTCCGCGGCTGTTCGACCGATCCCTTGGGGTGTTTGATGAGCCGTCGCCTGGTCTTCGGGTCTGTGGTGCTGCCGGTGGTTTGCCTTCTGGTGGTGGGGGTGGCGGGGTGTTCGGGTGGTTCTGGTGCGTCGAGGCCTGCTGGGTCGTCGGGGTCGTCGGGGTCGGCGCCGGCGCGGGCGAGTTCCAGTGTGGTGTCGGTGGATCCGCGGCTGGGCCCACGTGCTGCTGAGTTGCGGACCGCGCTGGACACGCTCGCCGAGCTGTTGAAGTCGCAGACCAGTCGCCGGGATGTGGCTGTGGACCAGGCTGCCTTGTGTCCTTCGGGGGCTGGTCAGGCTGGGGGTCAGCAGTGGAGGTACGCGGTGAACTTGGGCATGTCGGTGAGTGACACGGGTCCCGTGGTGCGTAAGGCGGGGCAGGCGTTGAGCGGTCAGGGGTGGTCGGTCCGGGAGGAGCCGGTGGCGCGTGGCCGGGTGCATCTGGTCGCGGAGAAGGCCGGCGCGAGGATCGTCCTGACGGGCGGGTCGGGGGAGCCACGGACGGTGCTGTTGACGGCGTTCTCCGCGTGCGTGGCGTAGGCGGTTCGACCCCTCACTGGGCGGCGGCCTGACCCGGCCGGCGACCGGCGTCTGGGGTCGTGGCCGGGTCGGTGGTGGGGCGGCGCGGGCGGTTCGTGGGGGACGCTGCGCCGGGTCTGAGCAGACAGTTAGCCCACCCCCGGTGTTTGTTTGTCTGCGCAATCGTGCAATGACTTTATGTGGCGATCGGCGGGGTCGGTCTGTCGTAGTTGCACCCTGTTGATCCCGCGTTTCGTAACACGTGGCTTGCCAGTCGGGCACGGGCTGTTGTTGGGTTCGCCTTGATCTTCCCTGGGAGATCGCTGTGTGTGACCTGTGGCACGTTGTCGGGGAGTGTGGTTGTGGTGGCTGGTCGCTGGGTGCGTTTGTCCGTGTGGGGTGCGGCGGCCGGTCTGTTGTTGGCGGGGTTGGTGCCGGTGGCTCCGGCGTCTTCGGCGCTGGCGGCCGGGTCGCGTGCGGCGGCACCGAAGCCGGCGGCGAAGACGGCGACCGAGGCGCCGGATGCGGTGTCGGCGTTGGCGTTGGCGCGGTTGTCGAAGAAGCGCATCGAGGTGCTGTCGGAGCGCACCGAGATGTCCTCGACGTTCGCGAACCCGTCGGGGACGTTCACGACCGAGGCGCGGGTGGTGCCGTTCCGGTACAAGGACGGTCAGGGGGCGTGGCGGGACCTCGATCTGACGATGGCGCAGGCCGCGGATGGGTCGGTGAAGCCGCGGCAGCGTGAGCGGGAGATGCGGCTGTCGGGTGCGTCGGCGGCGGCGGAGTCCGACGCGGTGACGATGGACGAGGGCTCGGGCCGGTCGATGGTGCTGGGCTGGTCGGGGAAGCTGCCCAAGCCGACGACGTCGGGGGAGGAGACCCGGTACGCCGAGGTGGAGCCGGGGGTGGACCTGCGGTTCCAGGCTCGCCGCAACGGGTTTGAGCAGTTGTTGACGGTAAAGACCCGCCCGTCGAAGCCGGTGTCGTGGGATCTGCCGTTGAAGCTGGCGGGGTTGACGGCGCGGGAGGACACCGACGGCGGGGTGTCGCTGCTGGACGACAAGGGCAAGGTGGTGTCGCGGTTCCTTCCGGCCAGCGCGTGGGACGCGAAGGTGGACCCCAAGTCGGGGGACCCGGTGAGCGTGTCGCCGGTGAAGCTGTCGGTGAAGGCCGCGGGCAAGGACCGGGCGGTGCTGACGGTGACCCCGGACGCGGCGTGGATGGCCGATCCGGCGCGGCAGTACCCGGTGACGGTGGACCCGGCGTATGCCCAGCAGTACATCAGCCCGACGTATGACGCGTTCGTGCAGACCGGGTACACCAGTGACCAGTCCGGGTCGACGGAGCTGAAGGCCGGTACCTACGACGGTGGCACGAACGTGGCCCGCTCCTACCTGACGTTCCCGCTGCCGTCCCTGGCCGGCAAGCAGATCATCTCCGGGTACCTGGGCCTGTACGAGACGTGGTCCTACAGCTGCCAGGCCCGTGAGGTGGAGGCGTGGGACACCACGATCGCCTCGACCGCGACCCGCTGGACCAACCAGCCTGGCTGGGGGTCCAAGCAGGGGTCGGTGTCCGTGGCCCAGGGGTTCTCCTCCGCGTGCGGGTCGGGGTGGATCGGGATCCCGCTGACGGGCATGTTGCAGACGTGGCAGGCGGCGGGGTGGACGCAGGGGTCGGTGGTGGTCAAGGCCGCCAGTGAGACCGACTCGTACGGGTGGAAGAAGTTCGCGTCGTCGGAGACCACGCACGTCCCGCAGATCGTGTTCGAGTACAACCGGGCCCCGGAGACCCCGTCGGGGGTGGGGTTCGCCTCGCCGTCGCCGGTGGGGTCGTACGTGTCGAGCGAGACCCCGGCGGTTGAGGCGGCGGTGAGCGATGCCGACGGGAACCTGGTCCGGGGTGTGTTCGAGGTGTGGGACGGCGCTGCCCGGGTGCTGGGCCCGGTGGACGGGACGCTGGTGAACAGCGGTGAGGTGTCCACGTACACGATCCCGGCGGCCAACGCCCTGACCGAAGGCCACACGTACACGGTCCGCGCCTACGCCAAGGACGAGGTGGGGACCCAGTCGGGTGGGTACGGGTCGTCGGGGTCGGTGACGGTGGACGTCACGCCGACCGGCGCCCCGATCGTCACCTCGACCGTCTACCCCAGTGACAACTCCTGGCACGGCGGCGCCGGGGTCTCCGGGGTGTTCACGCTGTCCGCGCCGGCCGGGACGAGTGATCTGACGGGCTACTACTGGGGTCTGGACGCCGCCCCGATCTCCACCCAGGTGGTGAACCCGGCGGCGGGGGCGACACAAGCGGACCTGACGCTGACCCCGACGACGGACGGACGGCACACCCTGCAGGTGCAGGCGGTGGACCGGGCCGGGAACCTGTCGTCGATCACCAGCTACACCTTCGAGGTCGGCCGGGCCGGGTTGTCGCGGCCGCTGGACGGAGGCCGGTTCGCCCGCCGGGTCCCGCTGGCGTTGCAGGTCAACGACCAAGGGTTGACGCATGCGGTGTTCCAGTTCCGTCGTGGCGCCAGCGCGGCCTGGCGGGACATCCCGGTCGGGCACCTGACCACCGCGCCCGGCGGGGCGGTGACCAGGCCGGTGCAGTTGTCCGGGATCGGGGGCTACCTGAACTGGGACGCCCTGGCCACCCTGGGCCCGGCCGGTGGGGTGGTGGACCTGCGGGCCCTGACCTACACCTCGACCGACACCACGACGGTGGCGTTCACCACCGACGATATCCAGATCGTGGTCGACCCGACCGCGGACGGCGCGGCCTCGACGAAGGTCGGTCCGGGGTCGGTGAACCTGCTGACCGGTGACTACAGCGTCAGCACCACCGACGCCAGCGCGTTCGGGATGTCGGTCACCCGCGTCATGTCCTCGCAGGACCCGGGCGCGGGCTGGGTGCCGCAGGGGGAGTTGCTGTCCGAGGCGGGCCGGACCGTCGCGGACCTGAGCCTGTTCCCCACCGGGTATTCGGACTACACACGGTCCACGACGATCGGGCATGACAACAGTGACTCCCTGGAGATCACCCCGTTCTCGTGGGTGGGCACGGACACCGATTCCTTCGTCTCACTGGGCGGGGGATCGGGGGCGATGCGGCTGGGGATGCGGGCCGGGCACCGGTACCGGGCGTCGGGCTGGGTCTACGTCCCCGCGGCGACCGGCGTGAGCGGGGTCGACCCCACCTTCGGGCTGCGGATCATCGGCCTCTACAAGGACGCCGCCGGGAGCTACATGTCGGTGACGAGTGCTGCCGCGTCCGCCGAGGACCAGGACGGGTGGCGGCAGGTGCGGGTGGACCTGGCGATCCCGGCCGGGGCGACCGAGGCGTTCTTCCGGGTCTACAACGGTCATCCCGCCGGTGGTGGCCCGGTCTACTGGGATGACTTCTCGGTGCGGGAAGTGGTTGCCCCGTTCGGGCCGGGCTGGAGCGGCGGGGCCGGCAGCGACGTGGCGAGTTACTACCAGTCGCTGCGGTTCCCCACCGCCAACAGCGCTGAACTGACCCTGACCGGCGACAGCACGGTGATGTTCACCCGCGCCGCGGACAACACCTCCTTCACCCCCGAGCCCGGCGCGGAGACCCTGGCCCTGGCCACCGACACCGTCGCGGGCAGGTTCAAGCTGACCGAGGCCGACGGCACCATCACCTACTTCACTCAGCAGACCGGCAGCGACCTGTACCTGGTCGACCAGGTCACCCCACCGGACGCTGCCGGGTCCGCCCGGTACGTCTACGACGTCGACGCGGCGAACAAGACCGCCCGGATCTCCCGGGTGGTCAACCCCGCCGAGCCGGGCGTGACCGGCTGCGTGGTCGCCGCCCCCGCCGCCCCGGGCCGCGGCTGTGAGGTCCTGGAGTACGTCTACGCCCCCACCACCACCGCAACCCCCACCGCGTGGGGAGACATCGCCGGGCAGGTGCAGGCGATCAAGGTGTGGTCCACCGACCCGGCCACCGGGGCGGTGTCGGCGATCGAGGTCGCCCACTACGCCTACGACATCTCCACCAGCCTGCAGGAAGTCTGGGACCCCCGCCTGGAGACGGTGGGCAAGCCGGTCCTGAAGACCACCTACTGGTACGACGACGCCGGACGGCTGTCCAGCGTCGTAAGCCCAGGGGAAACCCCGTGGACGTTCACCTACGACGGCGGGCAGTTGGCGGCCAGCAACACCGGCCGCCCGAACCCGGCCCGCATTTCGAAGGTGGCCCGCGGGACCGTGGACACCACCATCACCTACCAGGTGCCGCTGACCCGCGCGACGGGTGGCCCCTACGACCTGGACGGGCCCACGGTCGCCACCTGGGGGCAGGGCGACGTCGCGACCGATGCCACCGCGGTGTTCCCGCCGCAGGCGCCGGCCCCGACCGCGGTCGCCACGGCGGCCAGCCCCGGCCCCGACGGGTACGCCACCGCTGCGGTGCACTACCTGGACGCCTCCGGCCGTGAGGTCAACACCGCCACCCCCGGCGGGTACATCGGCACCACCGAGTACGACCGGTTCGGCAACACCATCCGCACCCTGGACGCCACCAACCGGATGACCGCCCTCGGGCAGGGCCCCGACGCTGGCCGGTGGCTGGCCGAACTCGGCCTGACCGGAGAGAGCACCGTCGCCCGGGCCCGGGCCCTGGACACCGTCACCACCTATACCCCCGACGGCACCGACCCGCTCAGCACGACAGGGCCGGCGCGGCTGGCCGCCCTGGACAAGCCGGTGCCCGACCCCGACGGGGCAGGCCCGCTGCCGGGGATCGAGGCCGGGACGAAGGTGGTGGCCCGCTTGCACACCACCACGGTCTACGACGAGGGCAAACCCGACGCCGCCACCTACCACCTGGCCACCACCCAGCAGACGGCGGCGACCCTGTTCGGGTACGACCCCGCCTACCCCGACCTGGACCCGCGGGTCGTGAAGAACGAGTACGACCCGGTCCTGGGCGGCACCTCGGGATGGACGCTGCGCAAGACCACCCGGGTGCGGGTCGATGCCGTCACCGGTGGCGCGAACCTGACGTCGTCGGTGAAGTACGACGCGGCCGGGCGGGCGGTGGAGTCCCGCAAGGTCGACTCCGCCGGCGGTGACGCCCGCACCACCGAGACGGTGTTCTGGACCGCCGGCGCCAACCCGGACGCTGCGGACGGGTCCCGGTGCGGGAACCGGCCTGAATGGGCCGGGCAGCCGTGTGTCACCCGCCCCGGCGGCACCGTCGCCGGGACCGCTCCGTCGCAGTTGCCGACCGAGCACGTGTCCGCCTACACCCGAGCCGGGGAGGTGGAGGTCACCAGCGAGACCGCCAACGGGCAGACCCGCACCACGACCACCACCCATGACGCCGCCGACCGGATCGTGTCGGTGACCACCACCGGCACCAGCAGCGCCGGGACCGCGGTCGACAAGGTCTACAGCGTCTATGCGGATACCACCGGTCGTCTGGTGGAGACCTACAGCACCGACGCCGCCGGCAACGAGACGGGGCGGATCCGCCGGGACTACGACGCCGAAGGCCGCCTGCAGGCCTACACCGACGCCGACTCCGGCACCACCTCCACCACGTTCGACGCCTACGGGCGGCCCGCCACGGTCACGATGAGCGCCAACATCGGCGGCACTACGGTGGCGTTGGGGTCCAAGACGTTCACCTACGACCTGACCAAGGACCCCCGCGGCCTGGTCACCTCGGTCACCGACTCCGTCGCCGGCACCATCTCCGCCACCTACGGTCCGGACGGGCGGATCACCTCGCAGATCTACCCGGGCGGGATCGTCCAGAACACCACGTTCGACGCGTCCGGTTCCCCGGTGGCCCGCACCTACACCCGTGACACCACCCTGGTGTATTCGGAGCAGGTCGTGGTGTCCACGCACGGGAAGTGGGCGTCCCACGCCTACAACGGGGCCTCCCGCACCTACACGTATGACCGGATAGGCCGGCTCACGCGGACGGCGTCCACCGCCCCGGCGGGCGGGACCTGCACCATCCGCTCCTACATCTACGACAACCGGGCCAACCGCACCTCCCGCACTATCTCCACGGGTGGCACCCCGGCCGCGGGAGGTGACTGCACCGCCTCCGTTGACCCCGCACAAACCGTCACCGACACCCACAGCTACGACGCCGCGGACCGGCTCACCGACCCCGGCTACACCTACGACGCGTTCGGCCGCACCACCGCCCTGCCCGCCAAACTCGCCGACGGCACCACCGGCACCCTGACCAACGGGTACTACGTCAACGACCTGGTCGCCTCCCAGACCCTGGACACCACCCGGCAGACGTGGACCCTCGACCCCGCCCAACGCTCCCGCACCTACACCGTCGAATCCCTGACCAACGGGGCCTGGGGCAACGCAGCCACCAAGCTCAACCACTACGACGGCGACAACGACAACCCCGCCTGGATCGTCGAGAAGACCAGTGACGGCGCGAGTGCGCCGGTCACCCGGATGCTCGACGGCATCGACGGCTCCCTCGCCGCCACCACCACCGCCACCGGAGACACCAAACTCCAACTGGCCAACCTCCACGGCGACATCGCCGTCGAGTACGCCGCCGACGGCAGTGGCCTGACCTCGCGCTTCTACGACGAGTTCGGCAACCCTGAACAGATCACCCCCGCCAAACCCGGGAAGGACCGGTACGGGTGGGTCGGCGGCGCGCAACGCTCCGGCGACACCCTCGGCGACACCCTGCTCATGGGCGTACGCCTCTACTCGCCAGGACTGGGCCGGTTCCTGCAGGTCGACCCCGTCCCCGGCGGCAATGAAAACTCCTACGGCTACCCTGCGGACCCAGTCAACAGTTTCGATCTTTCAGGGATGTACCGAAGTTCCGGATTGTGCAATCCTCTGGGGTGGTGTGGCAGGAACGCGAACGCGTCTGAACGGCGCCTCTGCTCGAAGAACGCCTATCGATGCCTCCAGTACAAGTTGATCTCGAGTTTGGCCTATTCTGTTTCGGAACAGTATTTCCCAAAGACTTCTCCTCGGGAAGGCGCCAAATTGAATGCGTTCCGTCATATGATTTGGATAGCAACCATGTCTCTGGAAATGGGGGATGAATGGGCTGGTAAGTGGGCGAATGCGCATGAGGGTGCAGACACTTCCTCCGATCACTGGGTTGACCTCGGAAACAATGCATTGGGTAGAGGGATTGCCAACGCAATTCGTCGTTGGCCGTATAGCCGTGACATTAGGGGTGATATCGTAAGGAAGGCTTTGTGGTATATTAACCATGACATGTTCTATTGGACGCCAAGTGGTATTAATGGGCCCATTTACTATGGTTTTTCAGGTCTGCCCTCTAGGGGTGGACGATGATTAAGGGAGGTCGAAGGTCAAGCATTGCCGCCGCCCTGATCCTGCTTGCCCTGCTTCTCATTGCGCCCTTGGGTCTGTATCTGTGGCTTTGGGTGGATGCTCGGGCTGAAGAGGTGAGATATGAGCAAGTGGGCAAGGAGGCGCTGAACTTCTTGTACCAACATGCCGATAGGCGCGATCTAAGTATTGATGGTGGCTACGTAGGTGACGGCTGTGCAATCCTTGATGTGACCGGTAAGGGGTCTGGCTCCACTTGGGGGTCTGTATTGCTCGTCAATTCGAATGGGGATTGGCAGGTGAAGCGGATCTCAAGTGGTGATCGATTGAATACGGGCGGCCAATCCTTCAATAGCGATGATGCTGATGGCTCCGAGTCGCGATGTAATGCTCTTGCGCGGGGCTAGGGAACTCGACAATGAATTACATGGACGTAATTCTGTCGGGGCTGACTCGTAGTTGGTCTTTCCGGAGAACGGTGTAACTGGCGGTGCCCTGGTGGTGCGAGTAATCCACTGACCACGTCACGACGTCTGGCTTATCCAGACGGGCCGCCACAGCGCGCGCGTGGGCCACCGACAGGTTGGGCGGTCGGGGGCAGGACTGTCACGTGCTGGTCTGCGGGGACCTCAACGACACGCCGCTGGCGGCGACCATCCAGTTGTTGCTGGGCCCGCCTGGCTCCCAACTCGGGACCGGGGGGACCATCCCGACCAGGGTGACGGTAGCCAGGCTGCGGAGCCTCGTCCCGGCCATGCCAGTGGACGACGGCGACGGGCCGGGCTGGCGAACTGGTCGCGAATCAACAATGCGGCAGGCTCGGTACTCGCCAGGGTGACCTCCGCACTGAGGCCAGGAGAGTTGCGGCCGTTCGGCAGCCAAGCGCCACCCGGCTCAGCCAGAATCGAGACGTGATCAGGTGGTTCCGGATGCCGCCGCACCCCGGCGCGGCCGGTGCAGGTCACGCCTCGGCAGGTGAGGCGACGGACCATCGGGTCTAGGCCGCACCGGAGGCCGCGGCCCCGGTCCCGGTCCCGCAAGAGCCTCGCCGCCAGACGCCCGGGCACTACGCGGGTCGAGCTCTTGACCCCCGGCTTCGCCCGCCTGGACATCAAGAT
Organism: Kineosporiaceae bacterium; assembly: GCA_035719045.1. Classification (GTDB taxonomy): domain Bacteria; phylum Actinomycetota; class Actinomycetes; order Actinomycetales; family Kineosporiaceae; genus DASTGO01. The sequence continues at coordinate 12,092 of DASTGO010000023.1, forward strand.
GGACTGGGCGCAGCAGGTGACCGCGATCGGCAGGATCGTCTCCGTGCTGATCCTCGGAGTCGGCCTGTATTTGACGAACCAGGCGAACCGAGAAACCAGCAAGGCCAACCGAGACCAGCAGAATGTCGCTTGCCAGCGTGATGGGACCGGTCGTCTGCCACGAGGATGGGACCACCTGGGCGCGGGGTGATCGTCGTCCTGGTGGGTGGGTGTGGTCAAACTGCGTGTTGGCGTTGCCGGCACGCTGGACGAACTGCTCACCGGCCGCCGTGAGAGCCACTCGCCGGCTAGTCCGCTCGAACAGCCGCACCCCCAGCTCCCGCTCCAGGTGCTGCACGCGCTGCCCGAACGGCTGGGCGGAGATGAAGTGCCGGCCGGCAGCACGCCCGAAATGCAACTCTTCCGCCAGCGTCACCACGTACCGCAGTGCCTGGATCTCCATCAGGTCCTCCGGGGACAGCCGGCGTTCACCGAAGACGTCGCCTCTGGCGAGGGTAGGTCAGCCGCCGCGGAGATGGCAGCCTCCGCACGTGGTACGCGACGACGCCGCACGCGTATTGGCCTCCTTCTCCTCGGCAGGGAGGGGGCCTGCGGAGTTCCGCGACTGACGGCCCCGGCGTCTAGGCTGACCGACGAGAGCTGGAACGGGAGGTGCCGCGTGGGCGAGTTCCTGACCTATGAGCAGTTGCAGGCGATGTCGCCGGCTGACCGTGAGGCCGCGTTCGACGCCTCGATCGTCTGGGACCCCGACACTCTCCCCGAGCGGTACCGGCAGCGTCTGGAGGCCCAGACGGAACGGGTGCTAGCCCGCGAGGAGCGGCTGCGCGGCCAGGCCTCGTGAGTCGTCGGGTTGTCCGCGTCTCCCCGGAGTTGTTCGTCCTGCTCGATGAGCAACTGCCTCACGAGCGTGGCCCGAACGGGGAACCGTCTGCGGCGGAATTCGCCGCCAATGACCTGATCAGCATCATCGAACGGTTCGCCACCCGGTGGGACGAACTGCCGATGCCGATCCGTGGACGTCCGGACTACCGGGTTCTGATCACCACCTCGCGGCTGGTCCCGTTCGTGTCCGTCCGCGGGCAGTTGTCCCCCGTGGACGGAGCCGTCGAGCTGATCGACGTCGACATCGACCTGACGCCTCCGCTGACCGACGAACCATGAGCCACGACGCACCCCTGGCCCCTGCAGCGGGCCGCACCATCAAGGCGACGAGCCGGCGGGCGATGTCACTCTCCGCGACACGACGGCCGGGAGACTCCTTGCTCCGCCCCTGTCCCGGTCAGGGCCGACCCCCTGTCCAGCCGTCCACGACGGTCGCCGACGGCGTGCGATTGGGTGCGGGATATACACGGGGGAGAAGCACCCGCGCAGGGCAAAGGTGCAGGTCAAGGGCGGTTAGAACGTCGCCCTGTAAAACCGTCGGCTCAGCCTACGTTGGTTCGAACCCAACACCCGCCACACCCAGCAGGAACGGCCCCTGACCAGCGACTATGCAGGTCGGGGGCCGTTGCGTATGTGTCCAGCCATGTCCAGCCGTCAACGACGGTGTCCGGTCGTTCGCAGCGGCTGGCCAGTGGCCGTGGCACATACGTGGCAAAGAACCCGCGCCGGGAGGCGTCGTGGCCATGCCGGTTCCGCTCCGCTGATGGTGCGGCAAGGACCTGGGCTGGGGCCGCGCGCCGATCGTTGCTGGTCAGGGTCAGGGTCAGGGTCAGGGTCGGGTGAGCCGGTCGACCAGGCGCAGGGCGTTGGGCAGGCGGTAGGGGCCTGCCATCGCGCGGACGAGGTCGGCGGCCTCGGGCAGCCGAATGCCGGCGGCGGTGACGTACAGGGGCCGGGTGCCCTGCCCGCGGTGGACGGGAACGGCGTGGGTGGCGGTGGCGAACGCGGTCTTGGCGACGCCGATCACCGGGACCGCGAACTCGGCGTGGGCGTGCGCGCCGAGCCCGGGCCGACCGTCGGGGTCGAGGTCGACGTACCCATCGACGATCAACAGATCCAGCGGGCCGGTGCCGGCGAGGACGGCGCGCAGGGCAGGCAGTTCGCGGCGGAAGAACTCACCCGGCCTGTACGCCTCCACCTCGGCGAGGAGGACGGTGCGCTGGCTGGTGACGGCCTCGTATCGGGCGTCGCTGCAGATGACGACCGCGGCGACGGCACCACCGTCCGCGGGGTAGTAGACGTCGGTGGCCGCGCATCGCACCTGCAACTCCGACATCGCCTCACCTTCGCCCTGCCGCGGGGTCGATGGACTGGTCCCCGCCCCACGCGCCCTCGCCCAGAAGATCCGCCTCACGCCGCAGGAGGTCGAGGGGCGTGGGTGATGCGCTCGCGGACGCGATGCCTCTCCGGGCTCGCCTCGGATCGCCTCAGTCCGCGACGGCTATGACCAGCTTGCCGCGAATGTGGCCCCCGCGGCTGCGCGTGAACGCGGCGGGCAGTTCCTCGAGCGGCAGGACCTCGGCGACGGGGACGTGCAGTTGCCCGGCGTCGGCGATGCGACCGAGCTCGGCCAGGCCCTCCGCCGAGGGCCGCACCCAGAACCACGAGCCGCCCGCCTGCAGCACGGTCGCGTCGGCAATGGAGGCGTGCCGTCCACCCGCGGCCAGCACCGCCGTCGTCACGTCCCGGACCCCGCCCACGAAGTCGGCGACGACATCGGCGCCGTCCGGTGCGACCGCGCGGATCCGCTCCACGACGCCGTCGCCGTAGGCGACGGGCGTGGCGCCGAGTCCGGAGAGGAACGCGTGATTCGCCGGCGACGCGGTGGCGATCACCTGGGCCCCGCGAGCCCTGGCGATCTGGACGGCGAGGGTGCCGACACCACCGGCCCCGCCGTGCACCAGGACCGTGTCCGAGGCGGAGACGCCCAGCCGGTCGAGTGTCTGCAGTGCGGTCAGGCCGGCGAGCGGGAGACCGCCCGCCTCGTCCCAGTCCAGCGCCGCGGGCTTGCGAGCCACGCCGCGGACGCTCATGGTCACCAGTTCGGCAAAGGTGCCGCCGTGGACGACGTCCTTGCGCGCGTAGGCCACGACCTCGTCGCCGACAGCGAACTCCGGGGTGTCGATGCCGACCGCTTCGACGGTGCCGGCGACGTCCCAGCCGGGGACGACGGGGAAGACGGCGTCCAACAGACCGTCGAGGCCGCCGGACATCACCTTCCAGTCGACCGGGTTCACCCCCGCGCGCCGCACCCGGATGCGTACCTCACCCGGACCGACCTTGGGATCAGGTAGCTCACGAAGGGTCAGGACGTCGTCGGATCCGTACCCGTCATAGGCCATGGCTCTCATGCCCCAACGCTATTCCCGCCGTGGCTGCCCCACCGTCATCGGAGGCCGGTCTTCCCCGCTTCGTCGCGCTGCCGGCGACACAGGCCACGGCGACGTCAGGGCACCCCGTGCGGGCTGAGGTCGGACAGGGCGGCGCGGCGCGTCCCGCCCAGTAGCCGCCCAGTAGCATCTGAGGTGCCTGGCCGGAGTCGGTCGTCGTGACGACGCGAGGCCGAGGTTCATCCCGAATCCTTCACGTGGAGCCCTCAGTGCCTCATGCAGTTGTCCGCTGGTTCGACCCCGACCGGGGCTTCGGGTTCCTGGCCCTCGACGACGGCGGCGAGGACCTGTTCGTCCATGCCTCCGAGATCGTGACGTCCGGCGGTCCGAAGCTCCTGCGCGAGGGCCAAGCCGTCGAGTTCGAGGTCGGCGAGGGGGACCGCGGCCCGCAGGCGTTTCGCGTCCGCGTGACCGGTGAGTCGGCCCCGGATTCCTCGCTCGGTCTCCTGGGCACGGTCGTCTGGTACGAGCCGAGCAAGGGCTACGGCTTCGTCGCGCCCGACAGTGGCGGGTCGCAGATCTTCGTCCACAGCTCCGCCATCGTCACCGGTGGTGTCATCAGCGAGGGGCAGCGGGTTGCCTTCCTGGTCGTCGAGGGTGAACGCGGCCCCCAGGCCGAGCATCTGCTGCCACTGGCCTCCGGCGTCGGCGGGCCCGCCACCGGAGACGGTGCTGACGGCACCGTCTCCTGGTACGACGAGGGCAAGGGCTTCGGGTTCGTCACCCCCGACTCCGGTGGTGACGACGTCTTCGTCCACGCCCGGGCCCTGGGCGAGGGGCTGACCTCGCTGTCGGAGGGCGACCGCGTCGCCTACGAGGTGGTCCGCGGTGACAGGGGTCCGCAGGCTCGGGACGTGCACCTGGTCCGGGGCACCGTCGGTGCGGGCGGGTACTCGCCCGCCCGGCGCGAACCGGCCGGAAGGCGCCAACGGACGGCCGACAGGCCGGCCCGTGGCGGGGAGGGTGTCGTCGCGCGTTTCGACGCCGAGCGCGGGTTCGGCTTCATCACCCCGGACGCCGGAGGCGCGGACCTGTTCGTGCACGTCTCGGTCGTCGCGGGCGCCGCGCCCCTTCAGCAGGGCGAGCGGGTTCGCTACGCCGTACGCCAGAGCGACCGCGGCCCGCAGGCCGATCGCGTCGAGCGCCTCTGAACGGGGTCGACGGGCGTTCGAGGGCCGCGGGGGCCGGGGACGGGAGCCCGTGGAGCGTCCGTCCGTTTTCAGGCGCCTACCGCCGGCTGCACGAGAAGCGGAGGCGAGATGGGCATGGTTGTGCCGGTGGGTGCGGTCACAGGTCACCTGCCGCGGACCTGATGTCGTAGCTCCTGCTCTGGGCGTCGGAGAGCACCGTTGAGCCCTGGGTGACCTCGGCGCTGTGGCAGTCGATGGTTTCGCTGAGCTTGCGATCCTCTGCGGATCCTGCCCCGACAGGGGTCTTCATGAGTTCGGCGGCGGTGTCAGCGCACGTGGCGGATCGGTCGAAGTGCTGACACGCGGTGGCGAAGAGGTCGTAGACCGGCATGAGGCGTTGGGTCGGTTTGGTGGTCGCCGCCAGGGCGCGGCCGCAGAGGCGCAGCCCTTCCGCCACCTGGTGCATCTTGGCCGGGGTATCAATGCTCCTCGGGCCTGCGGAGAGCTGGTCCGTGACCTGCTTGCTGGTCCTGTCGAAGTGGGTGAGCCAGAGGATCTCGGTATCGCTCAGCGGCCGCTTCGGGTCGACGGAGGTGGCCGGTGGCGCTGCGGGTGTCACCGTGTGCGCGGGCGGACTCGTGGCGGGCGGCGAAGCCGAGCCACCGCTCGTGGATCCGCTTCCGCTGCATGCGGTCATGGCGCAGGCAAGCAGGAGGATGGCGGCGGGTCTGGTGGCGATCATCATCGGTCCCCTCGTGGTCGGGCTGGTGATGCACGGTGCTGGCGATCGGCGCACCGGGATCTATCCCCACGGATCTGACCCGTCCCAGAGTGTCGGCACGGGTGTGGCCTCGTGGTGCCTGGCCACGACACATGAACGACACACCACGACGGCCACGCTGGGGTAGGACCTTTCGAGGAAGATCACAACTGTCCGCGGGCACGTCCCGGGACGAGAAGGCGTCCGAGGGCCGCTTGGACGGGAGGCTCATGCGCATTCTGGTGGTCGAGGATGACCGCGTCCTGGCAGGTCTGCTCGTCGACGGCCTGCGCGAGAGGGGCATGGTTGTCGATGTGGCGCATGACGGAGTCGAGGCCCTGTCCAAGGCCGGGACGGTCGGCTACGACGTTGTCGTCCTGGACCGTGATCTGCCGCTGCTGCACGGGGATGCGGTGTGCCGGGAGCTGGTCACCGCACCGACCGCGCCCCGCGTGCTGATGCTCACGGCCGCCGCCGCGGTGGACGACCGGGTGGACGGCCTGATGCTCGGGGCCGATGACTACCTCGGCAAGCCGTTCGCGTTCGCCGAGCTCGTGGCACGGGTGCTGGCCCTGAGCCGCCGTCCCGGCGCCCAGGTGGCCACCGTGCTGCGACGTGCGAACCTCGTCGTCGACCTCGACCGGCACGAGGTGCGGCGCGGCGGAGCATTTCTGCACCTGACGCCGAAGGAGTTCGCCGTCCTGGTGGAGCTGCTGCGCGCCAACGGCCGGGTGGTCAGCGCCGAGGAACTGCTGGACCGGGTGTGGGACGAGAACGCCGACCCGTTCACCACTGCGCCACGCACGACAGTGAAGAACCTGAGGGCCAAACTCGGCCCTCCAGAGGTCATCGTGACCGTCATCGGCAGCGGCTACCGGATCCCATGAACCCCCCGTCGACCACGCAAGGCCTCCCGCGGCAGCGACGAGCTTGGCTCAGCCTGCGGGCCCGGCTGACCCTGACCTGCCTGGGGCTACTCGTCCTCGCCGGCACCCTGCTGCTGGTCTTCATGAACGTGCTGATCTCGCTGAAGCTGTCGTCGATCTACTCCCGGCCATTCCTCCCCGGCGACCCGCAGGCCGCGGCCGCACAGGCACAGCAGTGGCGCCAGGCCAAGCTGGAGGCCAACACCGCCGCCGACCAGGCCGCCGCCACGATCCGGGTCGCCTCACTGGTCGCCTTCGCCGTCATCGTCGCGGTGTCGGCCGTGGTGTGCTGGCTCGTCGCCGGTCGCGCGCTGCGACCCCTGCGCGGGATGACAGCCGTGGCCAGCCGGCTGTCCCAGGACACCCTCGGCGAGCGGATCGCCTTCCGCGGACCCCGGGACGAGGTGAAACTGCTCGCGGACTCCTTCGACGCCATGCTCACCCGGCTCGAGAGAGCCTTCGACGCTCAGAGGCTGTTCGTAGCCAACGCCTCCCACGAACTACGCGGGCCACTCACCGTCATCCGCACCGCCGCCGATCTGGCCCTGTCCCGCCCGGAACGGCCCGAACAGGACTACCGCCGCGCCCTGGGCACCACGCTGACCGCAGCCCAACGCAGCCAACGCCTGCTGGACAGCCTGCTGCGCCTGGCCCGGACTCAGAACCGGGCCGGAGCAGTCGAAGGCGTGAACCTCGCCGATACCGTCCACGCCGCGCTCGGCGACCGCCCACCGCGGGAACCCGACCTGCAGATCGACCTCAGGCCCGCCACCACGGTAGGTGACCCGGTCCTGGTGGAGCGGCTCGTGCGCAACCTGCTCGACAACGCCCTGCGCTACACCCCGCCCGGCGGTTGGATCCGCATCCGCACCCACCACACCGACGACCAAGGCGGCACAGCAGAATTCGAGGTCGAGAACACCGGACAGGTCATCACCCCCGACCAGGCACGACAGCTCCTCCAGCCCTTCCACCGAGGCGAACGCACCCACAGCGCCGACGGCGAGGGATTCGGCCTCGGCCTCGCCATCGCCGAGGCCATCGTCCACGCCCACGCCGGCCATCTGGCCATCACCCCCCGGCCCGCCGGAGGGCTGCACGTGATCGTCACCCTCCCCGCCGCCGGACCGAACTGACGAAGCTGTCCGACAACGACCTGACCCTGCTGCGCCGGGAGCGCGCGTCCGGCGCCGATCAGGATCCGGTAGTCGTTCCGGCCGGGGATCAGTGGTGGCAGGTGGTCAGATCCTTGCCTCGGTCCGCTCTCGTGCCCGGTCGACCATCGCCCGCACCCGAGACCTCAGCGGCTCGGGCATCGCCTCGATCTCCGCCAGGTCCCGGACCACGCTGTCGTCGAGATACTGCTGCAGCCGTTCCGGGGTCATTGTCGTTCGTCCAGCCGTCACCAGTCGTCCCCAGCCGTCGCGGCCCACATTTCCGGCGGAACACACCGGAGCCTGGCCGTCAGCCCCTGCCAGTTGCGGATGCTGTACCTCGGCCTGGACCCCGGCTTCCACGACAACCAGGCCCTCCAGATCGGGATGCTCACGCAGACGAACGCCACCTGCCGCTGATCGCCCGCAGAGCCTGTCGCTGATCGCCTGCTGAGCCCATCAATGCGCTATGGGCGGCTCTGACGTCGGCGCCTCTTGGGTGTGGGGTGGTCCTGGGGGGAGGGGCGCTGTCGTGCCCTGGGAGGGTGAGCCTTCTGGGGAGGGGACTGGTGAGTTGGTGTGTTGCTGGCCGGACAGCATGGCGTGCAGCCAGGGTGCCTGGTCCAGGGGCGTGGTTCGGGGTTGGTGGTTCGGGGTGGCCGTGGTGGAACGGTAGCCGGGGTCTTGGAGTGCCTGGAGCAGCCAGTCGTCATCGAGTTCGTTGGGGTTGCCGGGCAGGGGTGAGTTCTGGTCGGTGTGGGCGGGTCGGGGTGGCCTGCCGTGGAGGTGGTCCTCGAGGTAGGTCCAGATGTGGGGTCCGGCCCGGTTGATGACGGCGATGAAGTATTTGACCGCTGCCCGCCATGCTGCGGGTGAGGCGTGGTTGAGGTGGGTGGGGTCGAGTAGAGCCGTCGCGGCCTCCCACGCTGCGCGGTGGGCCTGGTGGACGGTCGGGGTGAGTGCGGGTTCGGCGGCCTGGACTGCGTGCAGGGCCTGGTCGAGCAGGGCCAGGGTGAGGGCTGCGGTGGCGTGGACGCCCGCCTCGTCGTAGGAGGCGCCGGACGGGGGGAGTTGTGCAGCCGCGATCGCGGCGGCCAATTCGGTGGCGACGCCGGTGGCGGTGTCGGCGGACCTGCGTGCGGGGGTGGGGGCGGGGGCGGACCCTGGTGTCACGGGGGTGGGGTCGGTGACACCGGCGCTGTTCCACAGCAGGTGCAGCAGGGCCTTCTGCAGCCTGTCCCGGGTCTCGGTCAGGCCGGGGCCGTCCGCGGTGTGTGGGGAGGGCCAGGGCAGCACGGACAGTGCCGCCAGGGAGGCGAGTGCGGCGCTGCCCCGGCCGTGCCGCCATTGGTGGGACCAGGCGAACCCGCCCGGCACAGCGGCCGGGGCTTCCTGCTGGGCCGGGCCGGAACCGGCCACCCACCATCGGGTGAGCATGTCCTCGGCCTGCCGGCGCGCCGGTGGTTCCATTGGCGACTCGGTGAGGATCCGCAGCGCCTCCTGGTGCTCCCCGACGGCCAGTTCCTGCGGTCGCACCTGCTCCCCGACGGCCAGTTCCTGCGGTCGCACCTGCTCCGGGACCGGGCCGGACGCGGAGGCCTGGGAGTGGCCGGCTCCTCCGAACTGGTGGCCTAGCCGGGCCCAGATGTGTTTCCCGGCGTCGGCGGCGTTGACCTGGTCGACGAACCTGGTGATCAGGGCGGACAAATCTTTCACCGGGCGCCGGGAGGCACGGGGGGCGGCGAAGGTGGTCAGTTTCGCCCATGCGGCGCGGTGGGCGTCCTGGAGCCGGGCGAGGTGCTCGGGTCGGATCAGGCCGGGGCCGGCGGCCTGGGCGGCGTGCAGGGTCTGGTCGATGAACGCGCGGGCGAGCGCGGCCACCGAGGCTGCCCCTGATTTGTGGTATTGACCGTCGATGGTGGGGGCCTGGGTGGTGATGGCGGCGGCGACCTGAGCGGCGAGGTTGCGGTCGCGGGCCGGGCCGGGTGGTGGTAAAGGGGCCTCGGTTGTGGCTTCGACGTGCCGCCAGAGTGCGAGCAGGACCCTGTCGCCCCACTCCTGCCGGAGCGCGGCGAAGGGGTCAAGCCCGCCGGGGGCACTCCACGTCAGGACGGACAGGGCCAAGGCCGTGGGGAGCATGTCCGACAGGTGAGGGTCGTGGCGCCAGGCGGGCAGGGCGACCATTCCGCCCCACTCGATGGACTCCGGCGTGCCGTTGCCGGCCTTGTCGTGGTACCGGGCGAGGCGCCGTTCCCCGGGGTTGTACGCGGCCCTGCCGCTGAGGTAGAGCACCCTCACAGTCCGCTTGCGCTCCTCCTCCGTGATCGGCCACGAGGCCGCGTCCGGGTGTTCGTGCCTCGCGCCCCCCGTGTCACTCGGGGCGTCGTGCCGGACGGAGTGCTGCGGTGCAGGCGACCCGAGGTGGCCGGCAGTTGCGGTGACCGCCGCGGATACCGGGGGGCGTTCGGTGCCCGGTCCTGAGTGGCGGATGATCCGGTGAGCCCGGGCCCCGTCCTCCCGTTCCGCTACGGGCCCGGGCTTCCTCTTGACCCCACGTCTCATCGAGGTCGAGGCCCGGAGGGGTGCGGTGGTCACGGCCTGCGCCGGCGCCTCGGCATGGTCGCGCGTGCTGGTACGGGGCAGGACCTGTGCCGCGGGGTTCGTCAGGGTGGGCAGCCTGCCGGCAGCCGGTGCGGAGAGCCGGTTGTCCAGCGCGGTCCAGATCTGCGGCCCGGCGCTGGTGGTGACCTTGGTGACGAATTCGGTCGCCAGGTTCGCCCACGCCGATGGGGAGTCCCTGCCGACGGAGGTGTTCTGGCTCAGCCTGGTCACGGCGTAGCGTGCGGTCTCGAAAGCCGTGAGGGCCGCGGTGACCTGGTGCGGGGTGAGGTCGGGGGCGGCAGTCTCGGCGGCTTGCAGGGTCTGGTCGAGGAAGGCCTGGACCAGAGTCGAGGCCACTGCGGCCCCCTGCTTGTTGAACCTGGGGCCTCCGGGTGCGCCCCGGAAGGAGATGACCTCGACGACCTGTTCGGCGGTGCGGGTGGGCGCGTGCTCGGGGTCGGGGTGGGTAAGTTCGCCCTGCTGGGTCAGGCCGGTGAGCCCGACGTGACGCCAGACGGCGGCGATCACGGTCCGCCCCCAAGCCTCCCGCGCGGCGGGGTAGGGATCCGTAGTCGTTTCTGCCTGGCCGGACTTCCTGCTGGGCCGCTTCCGCAGCGAGGTCAGGGCCAGCAGTTCGGGCAGGACGGCGGCGAGTTCGGGAGTGTCCTGCCAGTGCTGGGCCCAGTCCACCACCGGAGGCGAGGATGCTTGGCCGGAGGCCGCTGCCTTCGGCGGCCAGTGGTAGGAGAGCGCGGTTTGCTCCACGTTCGTGATGCCGGTGCCATCCTGGTAGAGCAGTTGAGTCACTGCTCGGCGCAGGTCCTGGCTGATCTGAGGCGGGTCGCTGGTGACCCACAACGACGGTTCGTCGTGGGCTGGGGCGGCCTGTTCCGAGAGCTGGGTGTGCAGGTGAGTCCAGATCTGTGGGCCGGCGCCGGTGGTGATGTCGGTGACGAACCGGGTCGCCAGGTCCGCCCACACCGTCCGGGAGTCCCTGCCGGAGGTCCTGCCGGTGAACAGCCCGGCCAGCTTCTTGTCGGCGGTCTTGTGGGCGGTGCGGACCGTGGCGATCTGGTGCGGGGTGAGGCCGTCGGCGGTCTCAGCGGCCTGCAGGGTCTGGTCGAGGAAGGCCTGGACCAGGGTCGAGGTCACCGCGACCCCTGACTTGTTGTGTGTGGGGCCGCCGGGGACGTCTCTGGCGGTGAGGACGTCAACGATGCGTGTGATCGTGCGGGCCGTTGCTTGTTCGGGGTCGGGGTGTGCGAGGCCGGTGTCTTGGGCGGTGTCGGTGAGGGCGGCGTGGTGCCAGACGGCGGCGAGCACGGCGTGCCGCCAGACCGGGCGCGCGGCGCGATAGGCCTCATCATGGCGGGGTTTCGTGGTGGGCTGTTTCGGCAGCGCCGTGAGGGCCAGGAGTTCGGGCAGGACGGCCGCCAGTTCGGGGGTGTCCCGCCACCGCTGGGCCCAGTCCACCGGCGCAGGTGAGGACGTCTCACTGGTCGCTGCGGTCACGGGCCAGAAGCGCAGGATCGAGACTCTCGCCGAGTAGTGGGAGCCGATGCCGGCCTTCTTGAAGAGTCCGTTCACCACCGCGTCCCGTAGGTCCCGGCGGAGCTGTGGGGGGTCGGTCAGTACCAGCGGCTCGCTGTCGGGGCTGGTGGGTGGTGCGGTGCTGGGGCCCGGCCCGGCGCCGGGATGGTCGGCGGGTTCGATGGCGGACCCGTGGGACGGGCGGGGTGTAGGGGTGGGGGTGTGGG
>DASTGO010000024.1:0-7063 GCA_035719045.1 Kineosporiaceae bacterium
GGCTACGACCAGACCATGACCATCAACCCCTGCAAACTGCAGTACCTCTACCAGGGCCGCGACCCCAGGTCCGGCGGCGACTACAACTCCCTGCCCTGGCAGCTGGGCCTGCTCACCCTGACCAACCCGACCTGCTCATGAACCGGGCGACAACGGTGAACGCTGCACACTGAACCGCTGCCCGGTATTCGGGGGGCGAGGGGGCCGAACCGGGCCCCTCGCCCCCCGAACTCATGTAGGAGCGACCGGCACCCGGGCAGTCCGGCTCGCGACGTCCGGAGGTGGTCAGGTCGAGACGGCCTGAGCCAGGTTTCCGGCATGGGTGTCGACCGTGCCGGCGGCGGTACGGACGGCGGTGGCGTCGCTGGTGGTGCTCTGCAGGGTCGCAGCGATCCGTTCGATGGCCAAGGAGATCTCGGTTGCGGTGGCGGCCTGCTGGTCGACGGCGGAGGCGATGGCGGCCTGATGCTGCACGACGGCGTCGATGAGTTCCTCGATGTGGCCGATCGCGTCGGCAGCCTGGGTGGTCTGGTCCTGGACCGTGGAGATCATGTCGGTGACCTGGCCGGTGGCTTCCGCGGTGCGTCCGGCCAGGCCCTTGACCTCGTCGGCGACCACGAGGAAGCCGCGCCCGCTCTCCCCCGCGCGGGAAGCCTCGATCGTGGCGTTGAGCGCCAGCAGCTTCGTCTGGTCGGCGATCGCGCTGATCATCCGCACGACGCTGCCGATCTCCTCGCTGGCCTCACGCAGCCGGTGCATGGTCTCGGTGGCCTGCTGGGTGGATTCCGCGACCGACCGGACCTGCCTGGCGGCCTCCCCTGCTCCGTTGGCGATCTCGGCGATGCTGCTGGACATCTGCGCGGCCCCACCCGCAACCGCCTGGGTCAGCTCCGAGGCCCGGTCGGCGCCGTCGGCCAGATGCGTCCCCAGTTGCGCCAGGTCACCGCTGGACGACCTCAGATCATGGGCCAGTGCGGTCACCGTCTCGCCGGCTCGCTGCTGCGCGGACAGGTCGGTGTAGGTGACGGCGAACCCGTGGGCCAGGCGCCGCATCTGCACGAGCATCGACACCGTTCCCTTCGGGGTGGGCACCAGCATCCGCTCCTCGACGTCCTGCCCCCTCGCCGTCGCCCCCAGCTCGCGGATCCGGGTCCGCATCGCCTGCACGATGCCGTCGCCGTAGTCGACGGCGATGTGCTGCAGCCCTCGCAGAGCCCCGGCGCTGCGGAACGCGAACTCCCCGTGCTCGTCCAACAGCAGCAGCACTCCGGGGGCACCGGTCAGGAACTCCCGCAACGCATGCGCATCGGCCATCTGCCGGGGGCCCTCTGATCGGGAGAACCAGCCCACAGCGCCCACCCCTCGTCCGCTCCTCGTACCCTGCCGATCTCCCGTCGACACCTCGTCAGGGCATCTTGAGCCGGAGGGTGACGCCGAGCCGTCCCCGCCGGCGGGTCCACGGCGAGGTCGGGTGGGCGGTCTCCCCCCGGCCGGGGGCTGCCGCACCGTCCGCGGAGAACCTACCCTCAGGCTCAGCCGAGGTGATGTCTTCGGTGCGGGCCGGCTGTCCCGGAGGACCTGATGGAGATCCAGGCACTGCGCTACGTGGTGACGCTGGCGGAGGAGTTGCATTTCGGGCGGGCGGCGAGGCGGCACTTTATCTCGGCGCAACCGTTCGGGCAGCAGGTGCAGCGCCTGGAACGTGAGCTCGGGGTGCGCCTGTTCCAACGGACCAGCCGTCGGGTGAGTCTGACGGCTCCGGGTGAGCGGTTCGTCGAGCGGGCCAGGGCGGTGTTGGCGGAACTGGACGGTTTGCGGGAGATCGCCGCCGAGGAGGCGCCCTCGGGCGGCCAGGCGGTGCGAGTCGGGATCTTGGGGTTCGGTGCCGCCGAGCGCTGGCAGGCGCTGCGGGATGCGGTCGATGCCCAGCATCCCGGGCTGGTCCTGGAGTACCGGGATCTGGATCTGGTGGACCAGTACGACGCCCTGCGCCGCGGCGAGGTGGACGTGGCGATTGTCCAGTTCGTGGGGGACCTCGACGGAGTGGACTTCGAGCCGGTCCTGTCCTCTCCGCGGGTTGCGGTGGTTCCGGCGTCATCGGCGGTCGGTGAGGCGTCCTTCCTCACCCTGGGCGAACTCGACGGTCTGCGGTGGCTGGAGGTCGCCGGCCGGGAGCCGTTGCTGCGTTCCTGGGTCGGTCCCGCCCAGGGCTCCGGCACCGTCTGTGTGCGGCACCCGGCGGCGATCCCGGCGGCGGTGGCGACCACGGGACGGTTGTCGCTGCACGCAGCGGCGGCGTCCCGGTACTACCCGCGGCCCGATGTCCGTTTCGTGCCGGTGGAGGGGTCAGCGGTGGAGATCGCCGTCGCGACCCGCAGCGGAGACCGCAGGCCCGCGGTGGCCGCCTTCCGCCGGGCCGCGGCGCTGGTCCGTTGCCTGCCCGCCGCATAGTCGAAACGCCTTCCGATCGCCGCGCAGGGGCCGTCGCGGGCAGCGCAGCACGTCAGCGTCTGGCCCGCCTCCGTCGATCCCGATCCCCTGCCCATCCCCGATCGCGACGTCAATCCCCGATCGCAGCGTCAATCCCGGATCGCAGCGTCAATCCCGGATCGCAACGGGTTCGCCTGATGATCCCGGCCCGCCCGGGTGATGCACTGCGTGGTGACGGCCGTCACAGGGCAGGCCGGGACAAAGGCGTCACTTGGAGCAGGCGGTCATCATGGCGACTCAGCGCACTCTGGTTCGGGGCGGGCACATCCTCTCGATGGACCCCCAGATCGGTGAACTGCGGCAGGGGGATGTCCTCATCGAGGACGGCGTGATCACGGCGGTCCGTCCGTCGCTGGGCGACGTGGACGCCGAGGTGATCGACGCGGCCGGGCACATCGTGGCGCCAGGACTGATCGACACCCACCGGCACACCTGGCAGACCCAGATGCGGGCGCTGTGCGCCGACTGGACCCTGACCGACTACCTGTTCGGGATCCGGTTCTCGGTCTCCCCGGCCTACACGCCGGCGGACGTACACCTGGGGAACCTGCTCGGAGCGGTGGACGCGCTGGAGTCCGGAGTCACCACCATCCTGGACTTCTCCCACTGCAACAACACTCCCGAGCACTCCGACGCCGCCGTCACCGGCCTGCTGGACGCGGGGATCCGGGCGGTGTTCGGGTACGGGTTCTTCGAGTCCAGCCCGATGTCGCCGCCGTACTTCGCCGAGCACGCCGCCCGGCTGCGGGACTTCACCCGGATCGCCGACACCTACTTCTCCTCCCCCGAGAACCTCGTCCGGCTCGGGGCCGCGCTGACCGAGGTCGGCGTGATCCCGCTGTCGGCCACCGCCGCCGAGGTCGCCGCGGCCCGGGAGCGGTCGGCGATCCAGGTCACCCACACCGGTTGCGTCTGGTCCCTGCCCAACGGGATCGTCGAACTGGACGCGGCCGGGCTGATCGGCCCCGACCAGGTCCACGTCCACTGCAACACCCTCACCGAGAACGAGTGGCGGATCCTGGCCCGCAACGGCGCGAAGGTGTCGATCTCGGTGGAGACCGAACTCAACATGGGGATGGGCCGCCCCGTGTTCACCGCCTGCCAGCGGCACGGCATCGCCCCGACCCTGTCCTGCGACATCATCTCGCTCAACAGCGGGGACCTGTTCGCCCAACTGCGCCAGGGTCTGGGTTTCAAGCGGTGGGCCGACAGCGAGGCGACCAACCTGTCCGGAGCAGACCCGGAGCGGGTGTCCACCACGGCGCTCGAAGCCCTGCGCTGGTCGACGGTCAACGCCGCGGAGGCGATCGGCCTGGGCGACCGGATCGGCAGCCTGACTCCCGGCAAGCAGGCCGACCTGATCATCGCCGGCGGGTCCGGCACCTCCCAGCACCCGATCATCGACGCCGCGGGCACGCTGATCTTCCAGACGACCACGGCGGACGTGCGGACCGTCCTGGTGGCCGGGCGGCAGGCGAAGCGCGACGGCGTGATGACCGGTGTCGACCTGCCGGCGCTGCTGTCGCGGGCCGAGACCTCCGCCGAGGACGTCCTGGGCCGGGTCCGTGCCGCGGTCCCGGTGCTGCCGCCGGTCCCGCCGGGCGGTTTCGCCGTCATCCGGGACATGGCCTCTGCCAACCTGTGCGCATGACCGACAACCCGATGCCGGACCCGACGGACCCGGGAGCCCCGGACGAGCCGGCGGCCGCGGACGAGCAGGCAGGCCCGCACGAGCCCCGACTGCACGAACTGCTTCCGGGCATCCACGCCTGGGTGCAGCCCGACGGCTCATGGTGGGTGAACAACACCGGCGCGGTGAGCGGTGACGACGGGGCGCTGGTGATCGACACCTGCGCCACGGCCGCACGGACCCGCCGCTTCCTCGACGCCCTCGACGCCGCCACCGGCGGGGCACCGGTGCGGATGGCGGTCAACACCCACCAGCACGGCGACCACACCTACGGCAACAGCCTGCTGCCGGCGGCCACGGTGCTCCTCGGGCACACCCACATGCGGGAGGGCCTGCGGGTCGACCCGATCATCGACGGCTGCCCGCCCCTGTGGAATCCGGTGCCCGACTGGGGACCGGTCACCCGGCGACTGCCCGACATCGCCGTCGGCGCCGGTCTGACCCTGCACGTCGGGGGCCGGCGAGTCGACCTGCTGCACCCCGGCGGCCCGGCACACACCACCGGGGACCTGATCGCCTGGCTGCCGGAGGAACGGGTCCTGTTCTCCGGCGACCTGGTGTTCGCCGGACTCACCCCGCTGGCGTTCATGGGATCGGTGGCCGGCGCGCTGGCTGCGGTCGACTGGCTGGAGAGCTTGCGGCCCGAGATCGTCGTCCCCGGCCACGGCCAGGTCCTCACCGGCCCGCAGATCCCCCGGGTGCTGGCCGAGCACCGCCGGTACTACCGCCTGGTCCTCGACACCGCCGCCCACGCGATGGCCCAGAACCTGTCCCCGCTGCAGGCGGCCCGCCGGACCGACCTCGGTGAGTTCGCCGGCTGGGCGGACGCCGAACGGCTGGTGCTCAACCTGCACCGGGTCTACGCCGACCACGCCGGACGCGACCTGGACCTCATCGCGGCCTTCACCGACGCGATCACCTGGCTCGGCCGCCCCATGCACACCCATGTCTGACAGCCACACCCACGACTGACAGCCATACCCGCGGCTGACCAGACCGGCCACGACGACAACCGCACCCGGACGACGGCGAAGGGACAGCACAGCTCATGCGTTTCGTGACGTATGCGGAACAGGACGGCGACCGGGTCGGGGTCCTCGACACAGACGGACAGGTCCACGCGCTCGCACCGGGCACCACGATGCTGGACCTGCTGCGGACGGACACCCTGCGGGAAGCCGGGGAACGGGCCCTGTCCACCCCGACGGCGGCCCGCCCGCTGGACGAGCTCCGGCTGCGGGCCCCCCTCCCCGACCCGCCCACCGTCCGGGACTTCATGACCTTCGAACGCCACGTCGAAGGCGTCGCGAAACTCGCCGGAACCGACGCCGCCGTCCCCGATCGCTGGTACGAGGCGCCGGCCTTCTACTTCACCAACCCCTACGCGATCCTCGGTCCCGCCGACGACGTCCCCGTTCCGCCCGGCAGCCGCCTGTTCGACCTCGAACTCGAGGTCGCTGCCGTCATCGGGCGCACCGGTCGCGACCTCCACCCCGACGACGCCGACACCTACATCGCCGGATACACCATCCTCATCGACTGGTCCGCCCGCGACGTCCAGTTCGCCGAGATGCAGGTCCGGCTCGGCCCCACCAAGGGCAAGGACACCGCGACCACCCTCGGACCCGTCCTGGTCACCCCGGACGAACTCGCCCCCTGGCGCACCGACACCGCCTACGACCTCGCCATGACCGTCGACATCAACGGCCGACGGCTCGGGCAGGACAACTGGTCGGCCATGGCCTTCTCCTATGCCGACATGATCGCCTACGCCTCCCGTGGCACCCAGGTCCGTCCCGGCGACATCCTCGGCTCCGGCACCTGCGGCAGCGGATGCCTCGCCGAACTCTGGGGACGTCAAGGCATGGACGCCCACCCGCCCCTGCGACCCGGGGACGTCGTCACCGTCACCGTCGAGCAACTCGGCACCCTCACCACCCGCATCACCGAAGGCGTTGCGCCAGTGGCGATCTCCGTCGCCCGCCGCGGCCGCTGACGAAACCCGTTGCGGGGACTACCCAGGCGGCTGCCCAGCAGCAGATGTCCGCAGCTGCCCGGCCCCAACTGGAACTTGGAGGAAGTCATCCCGGCGGAGCCCACAGTCGACGACCCAGACACCGACGAACCTCAGGTCAGCGCGCCACTGACTGCAAGATCAGCAGATCGTTTGCAACTCAGGCCCATGAGGAACAGGAAGGGCCGGTGCCGGGACAACGCTGGGCTACCTCAGCCCCGCCGCCTATGAGGCCACCGCCACAACCGTCGATCTTCGAATTGGACCGGTCCCGAGCCCTCCCCATGCCGCAGCCTCCGTGGAACAGGAGGCGCTGCAGCGGTCACCCGGTACCCGGGCATCACCGGCAGGTGAACGCCAACCCCCACAGCCACAACCGCAGTGACGGCGAACAGCCTCCCTGAGGCAACTCTGCTTGCGGCCCACCTCTCCGGCTGGCCCGGGCAACAGCGATAACCCCTGTCCCAGACCCCGTCCCCCGGCGGGCCGCGCGGCAGGCAGGATTGCTACGGGTTCTTGGTGTTTGCCCTGATGCAACACCTGGCGATCACCCTGATGGCCTCTCAATGTGACCAGGTCGCGTGACGGTTGCCACGTCAGCCCATCCAAGACACCAGTGGACCCCGCGGCGGCAGCCGATCGGGCGGGAAGGTCGTCGACCCTGCTGAGGGTGGATTCGGGTGGGTGCGGGCGCCTTGGTGTTGTTGGTGGTGGGTTGTGGGGCTTGAGGTTCCGCCGTGGGCGGCGGAGATGTTCCATGTCCTGACCGGTGACGGGTGGCCGGCGGTGGACGAGGACGAGATCAATGATCTGGCGCAGTTGTGGCTGGCGGCCGGCCGCGAGTTGATGCAGATCGCGCCGGAGGTGAC
>DASTGO010000025.1:0-8434 GCA_035719045.1 Kineosporiaceae bacterium
CATCCTGTTCGCCCTGCAGGGGGACGCCATCACCAGCCGCCCCTGGGACGTCGCCCGGATCGCCCTGCCCCTGCTGGCCTACTTCGCGATCATGTGGACCGGGTCGTTCGCCCTCGGCCGCGGCCTGCACCTGACCTACCCACGCACCGCCACGCTGGCGTTCACCGCCGCCGGCAACAACTTCGAACTGGCGATCGCGGTGGCCATCGCCACCTTCGGCGTCACCTCCGGCCAAGCCCTCGCCGGAGTCGTCGGCCCCCTCATCGAGGTCCCCGTCCTCGTCGGGCTCGTCTACGTCGCCCTGGCCGCAAGGAAGCGGCTATTCGGCTCCCGGTGACCCACGCCCCTGACGTACACCCCATCGTCACCACCCACCCCAGGGGCGTACCTCGCAACCAGTGACACCAGATGACCAAACCGGTGACATCTCAGTGCGACCTCTCAGGCTCAGGTGGGGATGTCCGCTCCTGCCTGCCGTCAGATGGATAGGGGTCGTACGGGACTGTGCACCCCGGCACTCCGCTGCCAGCTGTCAGAGATCGGCTGGGGTTGCGCTTGTACAACCTCCTCACCCGGGGAGGGGTTCTCGACTGCCGAGGAGCTCGCCGCGATCCCTGACGCAGGCTTGTTGGACATCCGTCTGATCGGGGCCCCTTCGCTTGAGCAGATCCGCCAGATCGTCGGACCCG
This sequence comes from Kineosporiaceae bacterium, assembly GCA_035719045.1. Classification (GTDB taxonomy): domain Bacteria; phylum Actinomycetota; class Actinomycetes; order Actinomycetales; family Kineosporiaceae; genus DASTGO01. The sequence goes on from DASTGO010000025.1 coordinate 690, forward strand.
CTCCCGGCCCCTCATCCCGCGAGAGGCTGTCGATCGGTTCGTTCGAGCGAACTCCCGGACTACGTCGGTGCGACGTTCCGCCCCCCACGCCCGTGACGATCACTGGCGACACCGCGGTCTCGTACCTCTGCCTCCGCCGGGGGATCAAGTGCCGCACCACCACGCGCCCCTCTGAACCTTCTGGGAGGACCGGCCGTGCGCGGCGCGTGACGCGGACGGCGAATTCGGGGATTCAGATGATCTTCGAGGAGAACCGCGACGCATCCCCCGGCCACCCTCTAGCGTCTCGGTCATGGGCCGCAGCATCACGCGTCTGGCGGAGGTCCACCGACTGGCTGTCGCTGGATGCGAACCGCAGATCGCGCGCGACGTCGGCGATCGGGTGGCCCGGGAGTGGCTGGCCACATCCCGGTTCGCCGACACCGCCCGCCTGGCCGAAGCGACCCTGACCCTAGGCGCCGACGCCGGCGCCCTCTACGACCTGGGCTGGGCCCAGCAGGCCACAGGGCAGCCGCGGGAAGCGCTGGCCTCCTACGAGCAGGCCCTGGCCCTGTACCGAGCCGCGGACGACCGCGGGAACGAAGCCGCCACCCTGAACAACATCGGCCTCGTGTACGACGGGTCGGGGGAGTTGGCGCGGGCGCTGGAGTACTTCGAGCAGGCCCTGTCGATCCGGCGGGAGGCCGGTGACCGGGCCGGCGAAGCGACCACCCTGTCCAACGTCGGCCTCGCGTACCACCACATGGGGGAGCGTGGGCGGGCCCTTGAGTACTACGAGCAGGCCCTGCCCACCTTGCGGGAGGTCGGTGACCGGGCCGGCGAAGCCACCATCCTGACGAACATCGGCGCCGCGTACAGAGGGTTGGGGGAGCTGGGGCGGGCCCTTGAGCACTACGGGCAGGCCCTGCCCATTCGGCGGGAGGTCGGTGACCGGGCCGGTGAAGCCGCCACCTTGAACAACATCGGCGCCGTGTACAACAACTTGGGGGACTCTGCACGGGCGCTGGGGTACTTCGAGCAGGCGCTGCCCATCCTTCGGGAGGTCGGTGACCGGGCCGGTGAAGCCGCCACCTTGAACAACATCGGCCTCGTGTACGACGGCCGGGGGGAGCGTGGGCGTGCCCTGGAGTACTGCCAGCAGGCCCTGCCCATCCTTCGGGAGGTCGGTGACCGGGCTGGTGAAGCGGTAACCCGCTACAACATCGCCATGGTCCACCGCGACAGCGGGGACCTCGACGCCGCGGGGGCCGAACTCGAACAGGTTGTCGACCTCGACCGCCAGGTCGGTCACCCCGACTTGCAGTCCGACACCGCCATGCTCGAACAAGTCCGCCAAGAACAGGCCCACACCCGACCCGGGCCCCAGCCGTGACCAGGATCGCGCGTCTGGTGGAGGTCCACCGGTTGGCGGTGGCCGGTGGTGAGGTCGAGATCGCACGGGACGTCGGGAGTCGGGTTGCGCAGGTATGGCTGCGCACGTCGCGGTTCGCTGACACGGCACGTGTGGCGGAGTTGACGCTGACGTTGGGCCCTGATGCGGGTGCCTTGTACGACCTGGGTGGGGCTCAGCGGGCGACGGGGCGGTTACGGGAGTCGCTGGCCTCCTACGAACAGGCCCTGGCCCTCTACCGAGCCGCGGGCGACCGCAGGAACGAGGCGGCTACCCTGTCCGGCATCGGCGCCGTATATAGAGGTTTGGGGGATCGGGGGCGGGCGCTGGAATACCTTCAGCAGGCTCTGCCCATCCTGCGGGAGGTCGGGGATCGGGCCGGTGAAGCCGCCACCCTGTCCAGCATCGGCGTCGTGTACGACGACTTGGGGGAGCGTGGGCGGGCCCTGGAGTACTACCAGCAGGCCCTGCCCACCCTGCGGGAGGTCGGTGACCGGGCCGGTGAAGCCGCCACGTTGAACAACATCGGCGCCGTGCGACAGCCTGGGGGATCGGGGGCGGGCGCTGGAGTGCTTTCAGCAGGCGTTGCCGATCCGGCGGGAGGTCGGTGACCGGGCTGGCGAAGCGGTCACGTTGAACAACATCGGCGCGATCCGGTTTCGGCAAGGGGATCTGGAAGGGGCGCGGTCGACGCTGCGCGGGGTCCTGGAACTGATCCGCGCTGTCGGCGACCCGGTAGCCGAGACACAGGTCAGTTACAACCTGGCGGTCCTGCTGCACCAGATGGGTCGGGCCGACGAAGCGGTCACGTTCCTGACCCAGGCCGTCGCCTTGGCGGAGCGGACCGGTCACCCGGAACTGGGCCAGATGCAGGCTTTTCGTAGCCAGATCGAAGGAACGGGGAAGGGATGATGGTGGGGACCGCGACGCTTGAGGTGTCCGGGCCGGGCGCCGCCGACCGGGCTGCCCAGTTGCACGCGGAGCTGTCCGCGCACGCAGGTCGTGGCGACAGCGTGTCGGCGGTGGAGGTCCGCCGTTCCGCCGAGATGGTGGTGGCCGTGATCGGGCTGGTGTTCGCGGGCATCGATACCGCCAAGACGATCTGGGACTGGTGGCATTCGCGCCGCGGCGAGGGCACCACGGTCACGGTCCTGCTGGCTGACGGCACCCGCCTCGATCTGGCCGACATAGACCAAGACCGGCTGGAGATCGCCTTCCAGCAGGCGACATCCCAGGACTGAGGGGGCCGAGGCCGTGAGTGAACTCGACGTGTACGAGTTGGAGGTCTTCGAGACGACCTCCGACTACTGCGAGCTGCGTCTGTCCGCCGTCGGGGTCACACCGAAGACCCGCGGCCTGGACAAGAGCGCCATCGAGCGTCTGATCACGACGGTGGAGCGCGACTACAGCGAGCACGCGATCGCCCAGAGGGTGTTCGGCTCACGGCAGTTGCGTGATCTCGGCGGGGAGTTGTTCGCCTTCCTCGACGGTGACGGCCGATGGTCGACGGAGGTGCTGGCCGACCCTGCCGGCAGCACCTTGCGGATCACGGCCGAGGAACGGTTGCGGCACCTGCCCTGGGAACTGCTCGCCCGGGAAGGCTCCCACCTGGCCGTGGCCGACCGTGCGCCGGTGCTGCCGGTGCGCGCCGTCGGCACCAACACCACGCTCAGGGGCCCTGTCACCCCGGGGAACCGGCCGCTGCGAGTGCTGTTCATGGCGACCTCCCCTGAGGGCGTCGAGCCCGTGCTCGGCTATGAGGCGGAGGAGGCGGCCATCCTGGCCGCGACCTCCCGCACCGGGGCCGAACTGGTGGTGGAGGAGAGCGGCACCCTGGACGGGCTGCGGTTCCTGACCCGCGACTACGGCGAGGGCTACTTCGACGTCCTGCACCTCAGCGGCCACGCCACCATCAGCAGCGACGGACAGCCCACCTTCCTGGTCGAGAACGAACTCGGCGGCCTCGCCTACGCCACCGCCGACCAACTCGCCCGCGCTCTGGCGGGGCACTGGCCCCGGATGGTGTTCGTCTCCGGATGCCTGACCGGCAACGCCCCGGATGGCGGGACGTTCCCGTCGATGAGCGAGAGCCTGGTCCGGGCGGGGGCCCCCGCCGTCCTGGGGTGGGCGCTGCCCGTCGGGGACGTGTCCGCCACCGACTTCGCCGCCCAGCTGTACCAGGGTCTGGCCGACGGGGAGTCCCTGGACCGCGCCATCATCGAAGCCCGCCAGCACCTGCACACGAACAAGAGCAGCAACTGGCACCTGCTGCGCGTTTACGCCGACAGGTCCCCCCTCGCGCCGATGGTCACCCCGCTGAACACCCGGGGACGGTCCCGGATCCAGGCCAGGCCCGCGGACCAGGCATTCCTGGACCCGCAGACCCAGCTGTCCCGGGTCGCGTCCCGCGCCACTTTCGTGGGGCGGCGGCGGGTGATCCAGCGGTGCCTGCGCACCCTCAAGACCCCGATCGGCGGGGACGCCGCCGCGGAGGCCTTGGTGCTGCAGGGGATGGGCGGGCTCGGCAAGAGCAGCCTGGCGTCCCGGCTGCTCGAACGCATGCCCACCCACCAGCGGGCCGTCTGGTACGGCCGGGTCGACATGACCAAGTTCCGCGAACTCACCAGCAAGGTCACCTTCGCGGACCTGGACCAGCAGATCGAGGCCACCAAGCTCCTGGACAACGAGCAGGCCCCGCTCACGGTCCGGTTGCGTCACCTCCTGGACGGGCAGCGCGGTCCGCTCGGGGACACCCCGTGCCTGTTCGTCTTCGACGACTTCGAGGAAGGCAACCTCGAAGCACGCGGCGGCGGCTACATCCTGTCCAGCGAGATGGCGCAGATCCTGCCCGCCCTGCTGCAGGCCATCCGGGAGACCGGCAGCCCGAGCCGGGTCATCATCACCAGCCGCTACCGCTTCCCGGTACCCGCCGGGACCGCGATCACGTTCGAGTCCCTGGAAACCCTCACCGACGTCGAGCAGACGAAGAAGATCGCGAACCTGCCGCACCTGCGGCCGGGCGCGGCCACCGACCCCACCATCCGGGAGCGGGCCATCACCGCCGCCGCCGGGAACCCTCGCCTGCTGGACTGGCTCGACCGGATCGTCACCGACACCACCCTGGATGTCGACGCGCTGATCACCGCGATCGAGAACGAGGCCGACCGGTTCCGGCGGGAAACGATCCTGGCGAAGAACCTCCTGGGCTCCCAACCGCAGGACCTGCAGAAGATGCTCGCCCGGGTCAACGTCGTCGAACTGCCCGTCCCCGCCGAAACCGTCCACGCCCTGCACGACCACCCCGACGCCGCCACCCACATCACCCGGGCCGTCCAACTCGGACTCCTCGAAGAAGGCACCGACCCCGAAACCGGCCAGCCCCGCTACTTCGTCTCCAACGTCCTACGCCCCCTCATCAGGCCCCTGATCACCGACGACGAATACACCCAGGCCTGCGCCGCCGCCGCACGCTCCCTCTACGAACTCTGGGTCAAGGACCAACCCAGCCCCGACCCCCAGCCATGACCACGAACACGGCACGCCTCGTCGAGGTCCACCGGCTGGCGGTTGCCGGTGACGAGGCGGGGATCGCGCGGGATGTCGGCAACCGGGTGTCGCGGGTGTGGCTGCGCACGTCGCGGTTCGCCGACGTCGCCCGTGTCGCGGAGGCGACGCTGACCCTGGGCCCTGACGCGGGGGCCTTGTACGACCTGGGGTGGGTCCAGCGGGCCACAGGGCGGCCGCGGGAGGCCCTGGACGTCTACGAGCAGGCCCTGGCCCTGTACCGGGCCGCGGGCCACCGCTGGAACGAAGCCGCCACGCTGAACGGCATCGGCTTCGTGTACGACAACCTGGGGGAGCGGGGTCGGGCCCTGCAGTACTACGAGCAGGCCCTGCCCATTCAGCGGGAGGTCGGTAACCGGGCCGGCGAAGCCGCCAACCTGTCCAACATCGGCGCCGTGTACAACGGGCTAGGGAAGCTTGCCCGGGCCCTGCAGTACTACCAGCAGGCCCTGCCCATCCAGCGGGAGGTCGGTGACCGGGCTGGCGAAGCCATCACCCTGACCAACATCGGCGCCGCGTACAGAGGGTTGGGGGAGCTTGCCCGGGCCCTGGAGTACTACGAGCAGGCCCTGCCCATCTCGCGGGAGGTTGGTGACCGAGCCAGCGAAGCCACCACCCTGACCAATGTCGGCCTCGTGTACGCCAACCTGGGAGAACCGGTGCGGGCCCTGGAGTACTACGAGCAGGCCCTGCCCATCCGGCGGGAGGTTGGTGACCGGGCTGGCGAGGCCACCACCTTGAACAACATCGGCGGCGTGCACCACAACCTTGGGAAACCGGTGCGGGCCCTGGAGTACTACGAGCAGGCCTTGCTCATTCGGCGGGAAGTCGGTGATAAGGCCGGCGAAGCCGTGACTCGCTACAACATGGCGATGATCCACCGGGCGCAAGGCGACCTTGACGCCGCCGTGGCCGAACTCGAACGGGTCATCCACCTCGACCGCCAGGTCGGCCACCCCGACCTGCAGTCCGACACAGCCATGCTCGAACAGGTCCGTCAGGAACAAGCTCGCACCCGACCTGGACCCCAGCCGTGACCAGGATCGCGCGTCTGGTGGAGGTGCACCGGCTGGCGGTGGCCGGTGGTGAGGTGGGGATCGCGCGGGATGTCGGTCGTCGGGTGTCGCGGGTGTGGCTGCGTACGTCGCGGTTCGCTGACGTGGCCCGGATCGCGGAGTTGACCTTGACATTGGGGCCCGATGCGGGCGCCTTGTACGACCTGGGGTGGGCGCAGCAGGCCACGGGACGGCGGCGGGAGGCGCTGGCCTTGTACGAGCAGGCTCTTGCCCTGTGCCAAACCGCGAACAACCGTTGGAACGAAGCCGCCACACTCTCCAGCATCGGCCTCGTATACGACAGCCTGGGGGAGCGTGCTCGGGCGTTGGAGTACTTCGAGCAGTCCCTGCCCATTGCGCGGGAGGTTGGTGACCGGGCTGGCGAAGCCGCCACTTTGAACAACGTCGGCCAGGTGTACGACCACCTGGGGGAGCGGGGGCGGGCCCTGGAGCACTACCGGCAGTCCCTGCCCCTCACCCGGGAGGTCGGGGACCGGGCCGGCGAAGCCACCACCCTGAACAACATCGGCGCCGTGTACAACGGGTTGGGGGAGCGTGGGCGGGCGCTGAAGTACTACCACCAGGCCCTGCCCGTGCTGCGGGAGGTCGGGGACCGAGCCGGTGAAGCCGCCACGTTGAACAACATCGGCCTCGCGTACCGGCAACTGGGGGAGTTGGAGCGGGCCCTGGAGTACTACCAGCAGGCCCTCCCCATCCGCCGGGAGGTCGGGGACCGGGCCGGTGAAGCCGCCACGCTGAACAACATCGGCCTCGTGTGCGACGGCCTGGGGGATCGGGGTCGGGCTCTGGAGTACTTCCAGCAGGCCCTGCCCCTCACCCGAGAGGTTGGCGACCGGGCCGGCGAAGCCGTGACCCTGAACAACGTCAGCGCGATCCAGTTCCGGCAAGGGGATCTGGAAGGGGCGCTAACGACGCTGCGCGGGGTCCTGGAACTGATCCGTGCTGTCTGTGACCAGGCAGCCGAGGCGCAGATCAGTTTCAACATGGCGATCCTGCTGCACCAGATGCGCCGGATGGACGAGGCGATCACGTTCCTGACCCAGGCCATCGCCCTCGCGGAGCGGACCGGCCACCCGTCACTGGGCCAGATGCAGGCTTTCCGCGGCCAGATCGAAGGAACAGCGAAGGGATGACAGCGGGCCTGTAGTTGGGCGCGTCGAGGGGGCGGACACGGGTCAAGTCCCGTGGCGCAGGCGCAGGACCAGAGCGGTGGACTTCCGTGGGGGCTCCGCTGGCTGCGGGCGTGAGTGCCCGAGCGGTCGGTGGACGCGAGGCGATGGAATCCTCCGTGGAATCCCGGAGAACGTTCGCTCTGATCGCTGAGTGGCATCGGAGCGTGGTGGTGACGTATCGGTGCTGGTGGGAGGCGTGGAGGGTTCGCCCGGTGTCCTCGCAATGCGTCGGCCCGGCGTTCGGGGGGACCGGCCCTTCGTCTCACGTCGTGGCGGCAAATGGATGGCAGCGGACGGCCCTGATCCGGCGTCAACGCAGGTCGCGGAGTTCTCATGGAGCGGTGTGGGAGACCGCTACGGGTGGGTTGCTCCACGTCGGCCACACCTGCGGTGAAGATCCGCGCGCGGAGTGTTGTGCTCGGGCAGCATGTGGGCATGCGCGCTGGTGGGCGGGGTTGACGTGGCCGAGGGTGGAGCGTCGCGGGGTCGGTTCGTGGGGGTGGGGGTCGGGGCGTATGACTGCCCCGATCTTGAGGCGTTGCC
>DASTGO010000026.1:0-5684 GCA_035719045.1 Kineosporiaceae bacterium
CCGAACTTCGAGGCACAGTAGGCGGTCGCGTCGCTGACCGCCCGCAGCCCGAGGGTGGACGCCACGGTGACCACCCGGCCACGGGTCCGCCGCAGGTGGGGCAGGGCGGCCCGGACCACGGCGGCGGTGCCCACCAGGTTCACCGCGATCACGCCCGCCCAGTCGAGCAGGTCGACCTCGTCCAACCGCCCGCAGGCGTCGATGCCCGCGGCGGTGACCACCCCGGCCGGCGGCCCCACGGTCAGCGCGGCCTCCTGCACCGCCTGCGCGGCGGCCTGCGGATCCCCGAGGTCCACCTCGATCCAGATCCGGTCCGGGTCGGTGGGCTTGCGCCGGTCGAGGACGACGGGTCGGGCCCCGTGGGCGGCGAGGGCACGGGCCACCGCGGCGCCCAGGCCGCTGGAACCACCGGTGACGATGACGGGCCCGTCGAGGGGGTTGCCGGGGCCCGTGCCGGTCAGGTCGGTCAGGTCGGTCACGTCCTGGTCTCCTTCAGCCGGTCGAGGATGGTCGTGGTGGATCGGCCGCTGAGGTACGGCAGGACGACGACCCGCCCGCCCCAGCGCGGCAGCAGTTGCGCCTCCGGCAGGCTCGCCGTGGCGTAGTCCCCGCCCTTCGCCCACACCTGCGGCCGCAACGCCTCCAGGGCCGGGCCGGGGGTGTCGGTGTCGAACACGGCGACGGCGTCCACACAGTCCAGGGCCTCCAACACCCGGCGCCGGTCCGCGGCCCGGTTCACCGGCCGGTCCGGGCCCTTGATCCGCCGGATGCCGTCGTCGGAGTTGAGCAGCACCACCAGGCAGTCCCCGAGCCGGCGGGCCGCCTGCAGGCTCTCCACATGCCCGGCGTGCAGCAGGTCGAAGCAGCCCCCGGTGGCGACCACGGTGCCGCCGCGGGCGCGAACCCGCCCGGCCAGCCGGATCGCCGCGGCGAGGCCGTCCCCCTGGTCGGGCCGGGATCGCCTGCGCAGCAACGGGTTCGGCCGGTCCGGCTGGTCTGCGCGGGTGGCCGGATCCGCGCGGGCAGCCCGTTCCGCGCGGGCAGCCCGTTCCGGTGGGTCCGGCGTCCGGACCGGATCGGTCCCGTCACCGCCGACGGCGGCCACCCCGCCCGCCCACAGCCAGCCCGCCACATCGTCCACGGCGAGCGCGACCGCCTCGCTGATCACGGCACCGGCGGCGAGCGCGGCGGTCAGCGTCCCGGCGAACCGGTCCCCCGCCCCCACCGGATCCCCCGGGCAGACCGACGGGGTGGGGGTGAACAGCGGTGGGCTGTCCGCCAGCGCACAGAACACCCCGGTCGCCCCGGCCGTGACCGCGACGGCATGGGCCTGCCAGCGTTCCCGCAGCCGCTCGGCGAGCTGGTCCGGGGCCGGGCCGTACCCACCTGTGCCCGAAACGCCCGTTGCCGTGAGGCTGCGGCCGCCGACCCGGCTCCCGCCCCCGGCGAACCGTTCCGCCTCCGCCCGGCTCGGGGTGACCACGGTGCAGCCGGGTACCGGCCGGGCACCGTGCGGATGCGGATCCCAGACCAGCGGCGCCCCGGCCCGACGGCCCCGGATCGCCTTGCGCAGCAACGGATGCCGGGTCAGCCCCGCCCCGTAGTCGGCGACCAGGACCGCGTCGGCCCGGGCCACCTCCCGGAACAGGGCGGCGGTGTCGAGGGCCGCCGTCGGGGCCAGGACCGGGACCGGTTCGTCCACCCGGACCAGGGACTGCCCGCCGGCCCGGATCCGGGTGACCGTGCGGGTGCCCGGGACGGTCCCGAGCCGGACCAGGCGCAGCCCCCCGGGCAGTCGCCCGGCGAGCGCTCGCCCCGACGGGTCATCCGCCGCGACGCAGGCCAGGGCCACCTCGATCCCCGGGCGGCACAGCAGTTGCGCGGCCAGACCGGCCCCGCCCGCCCGTTCCCGGACCTGCCGCACGTCCACCACCGGGACGGGAGCGTCCGGGGCGAGCCGGGAGGACTCCCCCTCGACATCCCGGTCGAGCAGGACGTCCCCGATCACGAGGATCCGCATCACCGGACCTCGAGCGCAGGCAACCGGCCCGCGGACGGCGGCACCGGCGCCGCGGCGAGCCGGCGTTCGACCTCGGCGCACAGCGCGTGCACCACCACGAGATGGAGTTCCTGGACCACCGTGGGGCAGTCGCAGCCGATCGCCACCGCGGCAGCGGCGGTCCCGGCCAGCGGGTTCGGCGGCGGCCCGGTGAGCGCCCAGACCCGAAGCCCGCCGCAGCTGCCGCGTTCGGCGGCGCGCAGCAGGTTCGGGCTGCGTCCGCTGGTGCTCAGCAGCAGCAGGACGTCCCCGGGCCGCCCGTGGGCCCGGACCTGGCGGGCGAACAGCTCCTCGGCCCCGAAGTCGTTGGCGATCGCCGTCAGCGAGGAGGTCTCCGCGTGCAGGGCGATCGCGGACAGCGGGTCCCGGCCGGTCTCGAACCGCCCGACCAGCTCCGCGGTCAGGTGCTGCGCCTGCGCCGCGCTGCCGCCGTTGCCCGCCACGAGCAGGCGCCCGCCGCCGCGGAACACCTCGGCCAGCTGCCGGGCCCAGCCGTCCAGCACCGGCTCGTGGCGTTCCAGTTCGCCCAGCGCCGACCGCAGCGCCGGCAGATGCGACGTCAACGTCCCGAAGCCGGTCATCCCGCACCCCCGCTCTCCGTCGCCGCGAGGGCTCCCGCCGGGCGGTGCAGTTCCCCGTACACCGCGGCGGTCTCGGCGGCCACCCGCTGCCAGGAGTACCTGGCCGCCGCCCGGACCGCGGCGTGGCCGAGCCGCCGGCGCCGCGCGGGATCGGCGAGCAGCCCGCGGATCGCCCGCCCCACGCCGTCCACGTCCCCCGCAGCGACCCGGACCCCGGTCACGCCGTCCACGACGGTGTCGAGCATGCCGCCGACCGCGGAGGCCACCACGGGAATCCCGCACGCCATCGCCTCCAGCGGGACGATCCCGAACGGCTCGTAGGCCGGCACGCTGACCAGCAGGTCCGCCGAGCGCAGCAGTCCCGGGACGTCCTGGCGGTCCACCCGGCCGAGCAGGCGCACCCGGTCGCCGACCTGCCAGGCGGCGCAGCGGTCCAGCAGGCGGCGGGCGTCGGGATCGGCGGCCAGCAGGCCGATCGGGGGGCCGCCCGCGACGAGCAGTTGCGCACCGCCCACCACGGACATCGCCGCCACCACGGTGTCGATCCCCTTGCGCTCCACCAGGCGGCTGAGGCAGAGGATCCGGTGCGGCCCGCCGGGGTCACGCGGCCAGGCGGGACCGTCCGGGGTGAACAGCGACAGGTCGACCCCGCAGGGGACCACCCGGATCCGGGCCGACCCTGCCCCGGCCAGAACCAGCTCGTCGACCTCGTCGGAGCAGGTGGCGATGACGGCGTCCGCGCCGCAGGCCAGTTTCCGTTCGATCGCGATCCGGCCCGGCGGGCTGGGGTCGGCCGGTCCCAGGTGCCGCTGCTTCACCGAGCCGAGGGCGTGGAAGGTCTGCACGAAGGGCAGTCCGAGCCGGCGGCAGACCGGCAACGCCGCCACCCCGGACGTCCAGAAGTGGGCGTGCACCACGTCCGGGGCGGGGCCGGCCGTCCAGCGGTCCCGCAACCAGGCCCCGAACGCGGGCATCAGCGGCAGCAGGTCGTCCCGGGGGACCGGCGCGGCGGGCCCGGCCGGGACGTGGACCACGTCGACGCCGGGGGCCAGCCGGACCGCTGCGGGCTGATCGGGCCTCTCCCGCCGGGTGAACACCTCGACCTGGTGACCCAGCTCCGCCAGCGCCGTGCCGAGGGCCCCGACGTGGACGTTCTGGCCGCCCGCCTCGCTCGTGCCCAGTGCCGCCAACGGGTCGGCGTGCTCCGAGATCAGGGCTACGCGCACCGGATCACCTCCCTACCGCTCCGGGTACCGACCACTTCCCCTGCCGCGCGGGGTCCGGCCACCGGACCGGGCCCGGCCCGGTCCGGGCGGACGGGCACCCGCCGCGAGTTCCGCCACCGCCGCCACCACGGCATCCGGGTCGATCCCGGACAGGCAGGGATGTCCCGGCACCGGGCACTGCCGGGCCCGGCTGCCCGCGCAGGGCGCCGCCTGCTCGCCCAGCACCCGCAACGGCACCCCCCACGGCGCCCAGCGCTCCCGCGGGACCACCGGCGCGAACAGCGAGACCACCGGGGTGCCGACGGCGGCGGCCAGGTGGGCCGGTCCGGTGTTCCCGCTGACCAGGCAGGAGGCGCCGTCGAGCACGGCGGCCAGTTGCGTGAAGCCGGTCCGCCCGCCGAGGTCCACCGCGATCCCGGCGGACACCTCCGCGGTCAGCGCCGTCTCCTGCGGGCCGCCGGTGACCACGACCGGCCAGCCGCTGCCGGCCAGCGCCTTGACGATCCGGGCGGCGTGGTCCGGGGTGGGGGCGCGGGCCGGGACGGACGCCCCGGGATGCACCGCGACGTAGGCTCCGGCCGGCAGCCCCGGGACGGCGACCCGGGGGTCCGGCAGCGGACGGCGGACCGCCAGGCGCAGGTCGTCGGCCGGATCGGGGGCGTAGCCGGCGGCCTCGGCCAGGGTCAGCGCGCGCTGCACCTCATGTCCCGGGGCGTCGCGCAGCCGCAGGTCCAGCAGGGATCCCGGGTAGTCGGCGCTGATCGCCCCGACCCAGCCCACCCCGGCCAGTTTGAGCAGCAGGGCCGCCGGCAGCGGACTCTGGTGGGCGGAGGTGAGCACCAGGGCGGCGTCGAACCGGGACGCGGCCAGGAGGTCCACCAGGGCGCGGATCTGCGGGGCGTCCACCGGCGGCGGGGTGTACCCGGACCACGGGCAGGACCAGGCGACGACCTCCGCGACGCCGGGCAGCATCCTGGCCGCCTGCTCCCCCGCCGGGGACACCAGCAGGGTCACCTCGGCCCGGCGGGCCACCGCGCGGATCGCCGGCCCGGCGAGCAGGACGTCACCGTCGCTGTCCAGCCGGGTCACCAGGACGCGGTTCACCCCGGGCCTCCGGGACCGGGCCAGGGCGGGACGAGGTCGCGCCCGGCCCCGACGGCCAGACCTGGCCGGGGGTGCAGACCTGACCGGGGGTGCAGACCTGACCGGGCAGGCAGACCTGACCGGAGGTGCAGGCCTGCCCAGGGGAGGAGACCTGCCCAGCCGAGAACCAGGTCCACCGCCTCCGCCAGCGATCCTGCGACCACAGCGGCGCCCGCGACCTCCTCGGGCCGGGTGACCGGCGTGGGCACGAGGATGCTGCGAGCACCCGCGGCCCGGGCCGCACCGACATCCGCACCGATGTCCCCCACGACGACCAGTCGCCGGGGCGGCAGGCCGAGCAGGTCCGCCGCGGCCAGCACCAGCCCCGGGGCGGGCTTGCGGCAGCCGCAGCCGGCGCCAGGGTCGTGCGGGCAGACCAGCACCGGGTCGAACGGTCCGAGCAGGTCAACCACCCTGCGGTTGACCGCGCCGACCTGCGCAGCGGTGACCAGTCCCCGGGCGATCCCGGACTGGTTGGTGACCAGACCGGTCCGCAGCCCGGCCGCCCGCAGCCGGCCAAGGGCCTCCCGGGCGCCCCGCACCGGCCGGACCCGGTCGGGGTCACCGTTGTACGGAACGTCCTCGACCAGGGTGCCGTCCTTGTCGATGAACACGGCCTTGGCCAGGCGGGCGCCGGCACGGGTGCCACGGGCGGGCTCGCCCAGCAGATGGGTC
>DASTGO010000027.1:0-2330 GCA_035719045.1 Kineosporiaceae bacterium
GCGCGGAGTGTTGTGCTCGGGCAGCATGTGGGCATGCGCGCTGGTGGGCGGGGTTGACGTGGCCGAGGGTGGAGCGTCGCGGGGTCGGTTCGTGGGGGTGGGGGTCGGGGCGTATGACTGCCCCGATCTTGAGGCGTTGCCGCGGGCTGTGCCCGATGTGCGTGCGGTGGGTGAGCGCCTGGCCCGGGGTTTCGACGGAGACCCGTTGGAGAACCCCGCGAAGGGTGAGCTGGATCCGTTCCTGAAGGCGGTCCGCAAGGCGCTGCCTGCGGGCGGTCCGCTGGTGGCGCTGTGGAGCGGGCATGGCCATCCGTCGTCTCTGGGCGGCTTGCGGCTGTTGACCAGGGACGCCAGCGACCCTGCGGTGGACGGGATCGCGGCGGGCGAGTTGATGGCTGCCGCGGTGCGGTCGGGCGCCAATCAGGTCCTGCTGATCCTTGATACCTGCTACTCGGCGGCGGCGAACGTGGATGTGGCGGGGGTGGCGCTGACCTTGATGCAGGACCGGCCGCCGGAGGGACAGCACGTGTGGGTGGGCGTGCTGGCCGCATGTTCACCTCTGGAGAAGGCACGCGACGGTCTGCTGGCGAAGGCGCTGTGTGACCTGCTGGACAGGGGCCCGTCGAGCCCGGAGTTGCGGGTGCACCGGTGGTCGGCGCACAACCGGCTGATCCGCGGGGACGACCTCTGTGACGCCCTGGTGAAGGAATGGGGCAGCGACGCGCAGACGCCCCAGTTCCTGGGGACGGGCAGCGCCTGGTTCATGATCCCGAACCCGTTGTACCGGGCGGACGCTCCGCTGGGGGTGGTGGAGCACCTGTTGCGGGCGGCCCGTGGCGGGGCGGCGGAGGATGAACTGTCGGCGTTCACCGGGCGCACGGTCGAGGTCGACCAGGTGGTGGAGTGGGTGGCCTCGGGTGTGCCCGGGGTGCATGTGGTGACGGGGCCTGCCGGGACGGGGAAGTCGGCGATCGTCGGTCGGGTGGTCAGCGTCGCGGACCCGGCGGAGCGGGCCCGGCTGGCAGTTGAGCTGGGCGGGCAGCGGTGGGGGCACACCGACCCAGGTGAGGGGTCGGTGGATGCGCATGTGCACGCCCGGGGGCTGACCGTTGACCGGGTGGCGGAGCTGCTGGACGGGCAGCTGGTGGGCCGTGGCCTACTGCCTCTGAGCGAGGGCGGGCGGCACCGCAACGCGGCGTTGCTGGTCGGGGCGCTGCAGCAGCGCGCCGAGACGGGCACGCCGCGGACGCCGGTGATCGTGTTGGACGGGCTGGACGAGGCCCGCGGGCAGGCGTTCACCATTACCGACGACCTCCTGTCCCGGGTGGCACGGTTCGCGACCGTGGTCGTGGCGACCCGGGAAGTGCCGGCCGGCGGCCCAGAACCAAGCCTGATCGAACGTCTGGCACCGCACGGTCCAGGGATCGACCTCGGCGATCCAGGCATCGCCGAACGCGCGCTGACCGACCTGCGGGGCTACGTCACCCGCCGGCTGGCGGGCAGGGCACCGGAGATGGATCCGCAGGTCGTGGCCGAGCAGTTCACCACCGGCATGCGCGGGCATCAGCCGTTCCTGCTCGCCAGGATCGTTACGGACCAGTTGCGCGCCAACCCGTTGGACACAGGCCGTCCCGGCTGGCAGGACGCCGTCGCCGCGTCCTTCGAAGACGCCTTCCACACCGACCTGGCCGGGGTCACCGCCCCATCGCATCGCCACCTGCCCGACACCATGACCCCCGCTGAGCTGGCGGGGCACCTGCTGGCCACCCTCACGTGGGCGTACGGGGCCGGCTTCCCCGAGGAGGAATGGCTGGCCGCGGCGGCGGCCCTCGCCCCGGTGATCGACCTGGGGCGCGACGACATCACTTGGGTGTTGGAGCAGGCCGGCCGGTACATCGTGCAGGACGGCGAGGCGGGCGCCGCCGTGTACCGGATCGCCCACCAGTCCCTGGCCGACCTTCTCCACTCGCGGCACGCGGCGAACGCCGACCAGCCGTTCGACCCCCGGGCACTGCCGATCACAACGGCGCTGACGGACCGGTACCGAGCTCTCCTCGAGGGGGGAGTTCCCGCACCGGCAGCGGGATACCTCTGGCGGTACCTGTGGAGGCATGCTGCTGCCGGACCAGCCGGGGTCGACCTGCTGCGGGACCTGGCCCTGGTGGACGCCGACCTGGTGCCGGACGTGCCGCTGGCAGCCCTGGACGTCGCGGCCACCTACAGGTCCTGGGGCCGCCGTCAGGAGGCGGTGGCCCCGACAGAGGAGGCGGTGGCCACCTACCGGGAGCTGGCGGTGGTCAACCCGGCGTTCCTGCCCGACCTGGCGATGG